>JBBACV010000068.1:0-6622 GCA_041656835.1 Acholeplasmataceae bacterium
AAGTTGATAATTCATTTGGATCAAAATTAACATCTGACTGTGGTGTGGTTTCAACTGTTGGTTCAGGATCATTGTTTATTGTAAGTAGATTTGATAATTTTTCGACTTCATTATATAAATTTACATATTCAACATTAAAAATATTTTTAATTTCTTGATGTTCTTTTTCACTTAAAAATTTAATATAATCCAATTGAAAACCACTATTATAACCACTTGAAATAATTTCAACTTCAACCAATTGTTCTCCTGATAGATTTAAATCATTTAAATCAAATCTAATATAACCTCTATTAATTTGATCAAAGCTTGTTACTTCGGTTTTATTATTACCAATATTTAAATTTACTGTAATCTTTGATTTTGTGTTTTTAGCAATAAATCTTATTTGGAAAAAATCCACTTCATCAAAATCGATTAAAAAAGTTTTCTTAACTGATAAGTCTTGGTCAGAAGTAGGATTAACAATTAATGAATGTAAATCGCTAGATATTTTAGCATTTTTAGTTTCATAAGAACTTACATTTTGATTATTGAATAAATCGCCATTATGAAAGATTGCATATTTTCCCTTAATTTCTTTGACATCTGATGTTTCATATTCTTTTCCATTATTACTAATTGCTGTTCCTTTTATAAATAGTTTACTATTATCATCGAAATATAATGTATATGGGTTTGTTAAGGCAACAATTTCAACTGTTTTATTATCTGAAAATTCATTGTCTAATGAAACTTTTATTGAATAATATGAGACATTTTCTAATTCATTAAATGTTATTTTAGCACTGCCAGATTCTAAATCAGAAATCAATAACTCTGTCTTACCTTCTGGTTCAAATTCAGAATTATCATTAAACTTATAATCATCCCCATTATTATTTCCATCATCATCTAAAGTTAAACATGATGTTAAAAAAACCAGGGTTAATAAAAATATAAATATAACAACTTTTTTCTTCATTCTTATCTCACCTCATATATATTAATTTTGACCGCTGTTCTTTCGTTTAACTCTAATAATAAGCCATTATTTAAAGAGTTTTTACTAAAAGTACCAATTGATTTCCCGTTAAGAAAGACTTCATAGTTTGTGTCTTTTTTAAAAATAAATTTTACAATAGAGCTTTCTTTATTTAAACTAGGGTTATATAAAATAAATGTCTCACGGCTATTATCAAAATCATTAAAAGTTCCACTTACATTAAGTAATAGTAATTTTTGATTTAAAGCACTACCATAACCTTCAAACATTAAATAATTTAAAAATGTTTCCCCAGCTCCATACGTTTCTTTAACTTGTCTATATGCTGACTGGATTCCACCCTCGGCACCAGGATTATCTGTAAGAACACCTGTTGTAAATTCAAACGGAATATAATAACCATCTAATGAATCATATCCAGGAACTCTTTCATAATTTCCATAAGGATTACCATTAATAGGGAAAGCATATGGATATGTCTTACTTGCTGAGTAAAGAAGATCTAATAACGGTGTTTCGTCATACATAAACTCTAAAACCGGTGAAACTAACCAAATTGATTGAGCCATTTCTAAGTAAGCTTCCCATCTTTCTCTTAAATCCGCATACCCAAACCCTATGGTTGCAAAGAATGTCTCTGGGTTACTATTAATATAATAAAACGATAATAATCCTCTAGCTGTTTCTTTTGCAGAATCTAAATATTTAATATCATTTGTAATTTCATAAGCAAATAGATTTGCTCTAACATTCCATCCAATAACAACTGGCTTAACTGCAACTCTCATTGCTGTCATATTATAATAATCACTATTATTAGCAAATTCTAAAGCATTTAATGCTTCACTTAAATAATATTCTTTATTATCATTTGATAATGTGGAAGCCACTAAATGAATATAAGCCCATGTAGAGGCATTACCAGCACTGCCACCATCTTCATACCCTGTCGCTGGTAATCTTGAATCATAATACCACGCAACAGGTTGTCCATAATTTTCTAATTTTAAAGTATTTAAAAAGGGCATTAACTTTAAAAATCCATCAATGATAGATTGATCTTTAGAAATAACAGCTAAGTCCCCTAAATTTGCTAATAGATCATAATATTTCCAACCACTAATTCCAGTTTGATTACCAGTTTCTTCACCAGAAGAATTATTGATAAATCTTGAACCATCATATGAATGGTGTAAGAAATATTCATCATTTTTAGCATTAGCTCCATCATACTTGAATATCCAACTATTACCTGGGCCATGATCATCTGTTATTCGTTTAATTAAATCAATTGTTTGATTTATTTTTTCATCATCTTCTTTAGCAATTGCATATCTTAACATCCCCTTAGTAGCATCTAATAATGCAAATACTTCGCCCCAACCGCCATGATCTTCCATATAGCCATATGGTTTCATTGATCCTTTTAATCTATCATCTAAGTTTCTTTCATCTAATAAATCATTAAACAAGTTTTTAGCAATAACTTCAAAAGTTTGAGCATTCATATTATAATTTTGACTAAGATCATCAACTGGAATAGGATTTATTTTTAAATATTGTGAAGCTGCTTCTCCAATTAAATCATAGTAACTAGCAGTTTCATTGTTAATTGTCCAATAATCAACAAAACTATATTCCCCTATTTCTAAATCATAATCATCTGATGTTACACCTAATTCAAATGTTCCTTGGACTGCTCTTTTTCTAATTTTATTAAAAGCTTTTGAAGTATTTTCAAAATCAATTACATTTATAACATTATATTCTTTACTATTAGTAAAAAGCTTTGTATAAATTGCAGGAAATGCATAAGGAATATTGGCAGTGTTTATTGATGGATCTTTTGTTCCAATTGAACCATATTCTCTAACTACCATTTCCGGATTACTACGTAAAGTAAATCCCAACTGATATGCCGATAAACTAATTTGAGTTTCAACATTAAATGTATATTCTCGTTTTATATATTTGCTGTCAGAATTCATAGTAAGAAATAAACTAACACTATCATTTTTTATTTGAATTTGTTTTTCATCTTCAGTGTTTGTAACCACCACAACATCATCTATCTCATCATTAAACATGGTTTCAGGATTATTTAAATTATTTTCTAAAGGGAAATAACGGTAAAAAGCATTTTCTTCCATTCCATCAAATAAATATAAATCTTTCCCGTCAACTGAAACCCCATTAAAATTCCATTTATTGTCTATATTGGAAAAGTTAAATTGATATAGGTTTTTAATACCGATTTTAATTTCATCTTTGCTTTCTTCTAAATAGATATTTTCTCTATTTATTTGCACATCACAACCCACTAAAATTAACATTCCAATAATTGTAAATAAAATCATTATTTTCTTTTTCATAGTCCCTCCGTTTTCTATTCGTTATTATAATTACATTATATATGAAAACCTTTTCATTTCTAGGTAAAAAAATTAATTAAGTGAATATTATTGATTTGTTACGTAACAAAATGTATAATAGAAATATGAATAAAAAAGTAACTATGCAAGATATTGCAAAAAAATTAAATATTTCAAAGGTGTCTGTGTTTAAAGCTTTAAATGACAAACACGATATCAGTGATGAGCTAAAACAAAAAGTCATTGACTGTGCCATTAGTTTAGACTATAAATATATTGATCCTTTAACAAGATATGGGCGTTTCTTTTACTATATTATCCCAAAAGAATACACCGCTTCAACCGAACAGTTTTATTTTGGTATTTACAAATCTTTATACGATTTGTTGACAAAAAAAGGAATCTCAATTGAAATGATGACTGCAGATGATGACTTTTCGGTTAAAGACTTTCATAATATTATTGAAAATTACCATCCACATAAAATAAATTTATATGGGGTCTTTTGGGTAGGACCAATTTCAAATCAAAAACACAATGAATTCATTGATTTAAATATACCAATTGTATGTATAGATAATTACATTCAAAATACTAATGGAAGTTTTATTTATATCGATGATTATCACGCTGGATTATCCATAACACAATATTTAATCAATAATGGTCATAGAAATATTTGTATGGTCAATGATAATAAAGCTTCCACCAACATTGATAAATATTTTGGGTTTAGAAAAGCTTTATACCAAAACAACATCCAATTTACTGAAAATATGCACATAAAATTATCATTAGCCGTTATGGAAAACTTTAAATATTTCAAATTACCAGAACCAACTCCAACTGCATTTTTATTTGATTCAGATTATTCAGCTAAAAACTTTATGATGGTAATGATTAGTAAAGGTTATAAAATACCAGAAGATTTTTCGGTTGCTAGTTTTGATAACACTAGATTAAGTGAGGAAACTGTACCTACCTTAACTAGTATAGGGGTTTTAGCATCAGAGATAGCTGATTCAGCTTATAAAGTAATGTTAAAAAGATTATCATCCAAAATTTTAAGACCTTATATGATGATTTTAACTTCAACTATTTCAAAAAGAGATTCCGTGATGAGAATCTCTAAATGAATTAATTAAATAAATAGTAAATATTTAATTTATTAAAAAAAGCAATATATCTTTTTAATTTGTAAGTTTATATTATCAAAAAGTTTTTATTTTTTTTCCTCTTTAGGCATACTTTTTGTATATTTACACTTAGGAAAATTACTGCAACCGTAGAACTTTTCTCCTTTTTTTGACATTCTTATTACTAATTTACCATCACATAAAGGACAATCTAAATCAGTTAGAACAGGTTCAAATTTAGGTGTATCAGTTTCTAATGGTTCTGTGTGTTTACATTTTGGAAATGCACTACAACCTAAAAACTCATCGCCGCGACGGCTTTTTCTAATTACTAAAGGACTACCACATAAAGGACATAACTTATCAGTTACTACTGGTTCAATCTTTTCCATCTTTTGATAAGCATTATCATAATCTTTAGTATATTTATCATAGAAAGTATGTAATAACTCGATACCTTTAACTTCACCGTTAGCTATTTCATCTAGATCTTTTTCCATTTTAGCGGTATATTTAATATCCATTATTTTTTTAAAGAATTTATCTAAATTTTTAACGGTTAATTTACCTTGATCAGTTGGAATAAATCTAGTTTTTTCTTCATTAACATATCCTCTTTGTTTAAGAGTTTGAATAATTGTTGAATAAGTACTAGGTCTACCAATTCCATTTTCTTCTAATGCTTTAATTAATGAGGCTTCATTATATCTAGCTGGTGGTTGAGTTTCTTTTCTTTCTTTTAAAACTTCTAATGAATCTAATTTATCACCTTTATTTAATTTAGGTAAAATTTTATCTTTATAATCTGTTTTAATAGCTTTATAAAAGCCATCGAATACTAATTCGATGCCTTTTGTTTCATATAAATTATTATTAGCATCTAGTTTAACAGTTGTATTTAGGACTACTGCCGGTTTCATTAGTGAAGTTAAAGCTCTTTCATAAATAAGTTCATATAATCTAAATTCATCTTTATTTAATTTACTCTTTAAACTATTAGGAGTATTATTAATATTAGTTGGTCTAATTGCTTCGTGAGCATCTTGACTTAACTTATCTTTTTTAACGATTAAATGACCAACATATTCTTTACCATATTCTTTATTAATATAAGCTTTTGTTTGGTTAATAAAACTATCTGACATTCTTTCTGAGTCAGTTCTTATATAAGTTACGTATCCTTCTTCATAAAGTTTTTGAGAAACCATACTCGTTCTTCTTGATGCCATATTTAATTTGTTTCTAGCATCTTGTAAAAGGGTAGATGTTTTATAAGGAAGGGGTGGTCTTCTTTTTGATTCTGTTTTAGTTATATCTGTTACAACAAATGGATTATTTGAAGAATCAACAATAGTGGTTGCTTCTTCTTCATTTAATTTTTTGTTTCTTGGAATAATATAGCTAGCATCAAAATCTTTAAACTTAGCCGTAATTAAATAGTATTCTTCAACAATAAACTTTTCAATTTCTTCTTCTAATTCAGTAATTAATTTTAAAGAAACACTTTGAACTCTTCCAGCTGATTGTGATTTTATTTTTGTATATAATAACTTTGATAAACTAAATCCTATAATTCTATCTAAAATTCTTCTTGTTTCTTGGGAACTTACTAAATCTTGATCAATCGTTCTTGGATTATTAATCGCATCCATAATTGCATCTTTAGTTATTTCATTAAACGTAATTCTATTTTCTTTATTAATATCTAAATCTAGGACTTCGGCTATATGATAAGCGATTGCCTCACCTTCTCTATCGGGGTCAGTTGCCAGTAAAACTTCTTTACCTTTAGCATGTTTTTTTAAATTAGTAACAACTTTATTTTTTCCTTTAATAATAGTATAGGTTGGTTTAAAGTCATTTTCTACATCAACACCATAACCAAAAGGACCAGAAGTAGCTAAATCCCTGAAGTGACCTTCAGAGCTAATTACATCTACTTCTTTTTTAAAGTAATTAGTAATTGTTCTAGCTTTTGAGGGTGATTCAACAATAATTAATTTGTTATTCATCTTTAAAAACCTCCTTTTAGGTTTACAATTAGTTATTATAAAGAGAAAAATAGGTCTTGTCAAGCAAAAAAATATTATGTTTTTTTTCTATATAAGTACTTATATAGAAGAATATTT
>JBBACV010000069.1:0-6618 GCA_041656835.1 Acholeplasmataceae bacterium
AAAGTCGTGCCGAACAAATATTTTTGAAACTGCGAGTGCGTCTCCATAATGCGGAAACGCCCCTATATACCACTCTCCGGGTTCGTCGAACTGCCAGATACAGACAACCTCTTCTTCGTACTCGCCAAACCAACTACACCACTTGACACCCGACCACGTGTAGATAGTCTCCCAGTTGGCCTGATCCTTCGACACCTTAAAATATATCAGATACTCGGTTGGGCCAGGAGAACAGTCGCCTGTCACGGATATGGTAACTATCTCGTCTACCTCGTAGGTGGTCTTGTCCGTTATTATCTCGTTCACAAACGCCATTGAATCTTCTTTCTGACGAAAGAGATATTAATAGTTTGCCAATATATAACTTGTTCGAGGAAAATCAACATGGTAACAGTTTGTGGACATGTAACCGATATCCAGACCGGTGCCCCGGTTGAGAACGCTACGGTGGTTGTCGCTGGCAAATTCGCCCTTTCGAACGAAGAAGGGTATTTCTGTATGTATGATATCCCTACCGGAACCCATAACCTTCACGTCTTGCAGCGGTTTTACAAGAAGTTTTTACAACCGGTTGAAATACAGGGCGATTCAACCATATCGGTCACGATGCAAAGGGGGTAACCCTGGTGGTAAGCATACTTGAAGCGAAGAAAGCCGTCGAGGACATACTGTTAACCGATTACCCGAACGTAACCGGTGTCGGTCTGTCTACCGATTGGTCAGAAATCATTGTGTATGTGGCGTCTACAACCGATCCGTCCGTTGCAGAAATACCACCGGCGATTGCCGGGTATCCGGTCGTTGTAATGGAATCGGGTGTGTTCAAGCCCTTTCTAACCAGGGTGGATAAGATACGCCCAATAATCGGCGGTATAAGTGTCGGTCACTTCAACATAACCGCCGGTACGATATCGTGTTTCATCAAAGACAACGTTACCGGTAAAGACATGGTTCTCTCAAACAACCACGTTCTCGCTGCCTGCGACGCCGATACCAACCCGGTAGCAAACGTTGGTGACGACATATACCAGCCCGGAAAACACGACGGCGGCACGATCTACGACACGGTTGCCGGTCTGACGAAATGGATAGCCTGGGACACGTCATCGAACAACATCGTAGATTGTGCAGGTGCCGAAACCATCGTTCCGTTCGTAAACAGGCTATTTGGAGACAGTGACACCGACCTCGTTGAAATAAAAGGTACACGGGCCGTTAGTCTCGGCGAGACCGTCCACAAGTACGGTAGGACGTCTGGTCACACGTGGGGGACGATATCATCTACCGACGCAACAGTTAACGTCAGCGGATCTGACAGATACGGAAACCCACTCATAGCACGGTTCACCGACCAGTTGGTGATAAACATGTACGGTGCCGGTGGCGATTCGGGTTCGCTGATTCTCGATTCGAACAACCGGGCGGTCGGCCTTCTGTTCGCGGGCGGGGAAGACGCTTATGGAAACACCATCATAATCGCCAACAAGATAAACAACGTTCTTGCGATGCTGGATTCACACATCTACGGGCTTAACGATAACCCGCCGCCGCCACCGCCGCCACCGGACGACGCGGGTGGAGCAATCCTCGCGGGTTCAATACTCCTCGGTTGTCTCGGTATGATAAATTACGGGCTTATTTAACGCAAAACGCCGGGTCTACCGGTTTGACGGACATGACACAGTATCCGTCCGGTAGACCGAACCCTGTTTTTGTTATCCACGTTACCTCTACGCATATACTCAGGTCGCCGTATTCTTCTCTCGCAGGGTACCACTCTCTGAGTTTCAGGTAGTCGCCGATATGGTAATCCCTATCGTTTTTCCTGTATTCGAACCGCTTATACCCCGCCATTACAGCCCGTATCTCATCGGGCCAAATCTTCAGTTCGTGTACAACACCACTCAGTCTAACCATACATGTCTCCGAAATTTTCTGATCCGTCGGGTACTTTCTCCATCTTTACGTGTCCGTTTGCTATATACTCCCTGACAAACTCTTTTATCTCTTCTTCCTCAAGTCCGAACATGTCAACGATACAGGCGTACATCATATTTACATCGGTCATCATGTGCTCGATAAAAAAGTGACTCTCCGCGTATCTCGTATTACTCATCATGTACTTGAAATTCACAAGCATTGAACTCAAAATCATCAGCATCGTGAAGACTTCAGATTTGTAGACTTCACGAGATAGTGTCAGGGGTACATCCCATTTGCCGCCATCTACGAACTCTTTCTCAACCATGTCCCTTAAATCTCCATATTTTGCCCAAAACTGTCCATCTTGAACGTATCGCCGCTCTGTACCGACATCCTCGCCCGATGTCTTACCGGTAGTTTCAGTATCTAACCTATATAACCTTTTTGTAGGAAACGGCCAGATTGACACCGTTTGAGATAACTTTATATCGATACATGCACATCACTAGTTGATGTCAGCACTGGATACAGCGTATTACACGGTAAACCAGATTGCAGAGTTGTTGATGGTTCACCGGGAAACGGTGCGCCGGTGGATACTCGACGAGCAACTGGGTGCTATCATGATAGGCAGAGAGTACAGAATACCAAAATCAGACTTTGAGACGTTCCTGGACAACCGAAAACTGTTGTAAACAATTATATATCTCTTTGCCAATCTCTATCTATGGCACAGTGTACGATACTATCACATACTTTTCCGACTTCGGCACCGGGTGGAAGCAACCGTGGCTGGAGCGTAACGTATAAAGCAGAGGGCGGCACCGTCGAAAACCCACGGTCTGGTCTCCTGTATCTGAGCGGCCCCGGCCCGATTATCCTGGGTGGAGAACAGTGGTTCCCAGACTCGTCAGGCACGAGCGGTATGGTTCTGAACACAAACGTCGCTTCTCTCCCGGACGGTGTTTCGAGAACAGACCAGTGGCCCGAGATGACGTTACCGCAACCGAGCGGGACGATCACAGAGTGCGGGTTCATAATGGGCGTCGGTCACATTGTTGAAGCAGAACACATGTTCTACCTCCACGACACCAGAAACCTGTACCTCGAACTCACCGGTGGTGGAACCAGCGAACAGTTCAACGTGTTGTCGGTAACAACCAGCCCCGCTTCGTTCAAGGGGGGCGACTCGGTTTCGGTTGCCGTGGTTATCGGGTGTAACCAGGTGGCTTCGAAGAACGTGAGCGTGACCGCAACAATCAACGACGTGAACGGACTCACCGTCGCGAGTGCAAACGCAATGTGCTCAATTCAGGGAAGCACCACCAAGAGCGTCATTATACCGCTAACCGTCAGCACAGCGGCAGAAGAAGGCACAGGCGAGGTCTGCGCTTATATAGTAGGATAACGTAAGGTGAATCATGGCAATCCAACAGATGGAAGTCGGAACAAAATTCGGCCAGTACCAGGGCGGGTGGAGGACGTCGTTTGACGCATCGCCGCTCTACAACCCCGGAGATTTCGCAGTCAGGCCCGGGTCGTCGTTCGACGTATACACCACGTACCGGCTGGTTGACTGGCAGAACTGGGTTGACGGTGATATCGCCGTGCTCGGGATATCGTTCGACGTCGGTGACGGGTCGGTGACAGCAGGCGTGAACGAACCAAACATCAGCATCCCGTACTCCGATAGTTCAGCGGTCTACGTTCTCGACTGGACACACGCTGCAACCACGTGGGTTAACAGCGTTAACCCTGGCCACCAGGCAATGTTCAAGATCAAGTTCCCGACAAACATTCCGGCAGGTAATAAAATGTTTACCGTGTGGGGTGGGGTTGTAGACGCCGGACACAACCGGAACGCATCAAACGTCAGGTGGCTCGCGTATAAGACGTTCCAGGTGCCGGTAGCAACCAACGGTCTGTACATACCACAGGTGTCGGTCACGAACATCCGGTGGAGCCCCACGTCGGTTCCCGAAACCGGCGGCGAAAGCTGGTTCTACCTTGACATAGAGGCAGACACCCCAACCACGCTCCGACCGTTTACCGGTATCGGTGTCATGGAACCAGGAAGAGACACGGTGTTCTGGCACACGTTCGGTGGTGGCGCACCGTGTAACGAACTGTACCTGCCAACCAGACCAAGCGTACCGCCACCCAACGGGTGCAACGGTTCCGACACGTGGTCGGAGTGGAGCAGCGTCAGGTACGGCAGCCAGCAGAACGGCGTCCCCGGATACACCGTTTGTGCCATGAGTGCCCACCTCACCCGCTGGTGGTAACACTCACATAATCTTTTTCTGTTCTTTCGGTTCCGGTCGTTTGGTTTTCCTGCCCCGGTTACCGCCAGACTTCTTGACATCGTTAAGTTTCACGGGTTTGGGATCAGACCCCCTCTCGGTTCTCATGTCGCCTTTACAGACCCAGACAACAACACCCAGAAGAACCGTACCCGAATCTACCATCCCCCTGCCGTAAAAGTTATCTTTCACATACCTGACAAGTTCCGGGTGGGCGCAGGTATACGCCACCCCGGTCATCGGCTCGCCGTTCACCACCCGCCGGTAGTTATCAATCATCCCTGCGAACCTGCACCCGTAACAAAACCCTTTTTTCTCGTCCATGTGTCACCTCTTCGGCAACGAATAGAATTTCTTGTTCTTACGATAATCGTAATCTCCGATCAAAACCGATTCTCTAGCCATGTCCCGTAAAATCTGTTCTATCTTCCAATCACGTACATCTTTGTGTTTCGAATACCTTTTCACACGGTTTTTTATGGCTTTGGTGCTGAATCGCGAATTCGGTCTTGATTCAAGCCACGATTTGATTTCCGAGCGAACTTTTTCGTTAAGACTAATATTATCTATCAAATTACACCCTCCTGGCGGTTAATAGATTCAACCCCAAACATGATAAATGTTACTGGTTTTGAATCGGAGCCCGGAGAAACCGCCGCCGCTGGAAATATCACGATTGTGTAGTTGGATTCCAAACTCAACCAGCACAGGTTGGATTGATGATTCGGGTATTATGGTGGCTCTATTTTAAAAAATAAGTCTTATTCGTTGTTAATCGTCTTTGCTACCTACTATATTATAGCAAATTCGCAAAGACGACTACCGCGAATCTGGGCTTAAAATCGGTTAAAAGGCTACCAGATTTGCGGAAATCACGTGTACGGTTGTGCTGGTTGAGTTTTGGCGATTTCAAGGCCGCTGGAGCCAGTAAAATTTCTTGTTTTTAGTGTGGTCATATAGACTTCTTATAACCGACTCTCCGGCCATATCCCGCAAAACCCGTTCTATTGCCCAATCGCTTATATCTTTGTGTTTTTGGCTCCGTTTAATACGTTTTTTAATGGCTTCGGTGCTAAATCGTTTATTAGGCTCTGATTCAAGCCACGATTTGATATCCGAGCGAAGTTTTTCGTTCAGATTCTTTTGACGGTGCGCTTCCCGGATGGAGGTTAACGATTCTTTCGGTCGTATCGATAACTGGTCGAAAACTCCTTTCGCATCTTCCCAACCGAGACCGGGTTCGAACACACCCGTGAAAACCAACTGGTCGCGGTCGAACTTGCATTCGCGGCCTACTTTCTTGACACACTGGTAAATAGATGTCCATACGGCGTCGAAATATTCAGCGGCTGTGAGGTCGAACACGAACATGTCTTCAGTGACTTTCGGCTGGATGAGGTCATAATCATCCGCTGTGACGATTATGAACTTCGCCTGGTCGGTGTCGCCTCCCTGGACGTTGCTGATTCGTAAAACGGAGTTTGTAACCTCGTCCATCAACAACGTCTGTTTGATCTTGACAAGTTCAAGCGCTTTCTCACCTTCACCCTGTTCGTTTGCGGCAATGATTGCGGCGTCGTAGTATGGTTGGGCGAAGTCGGTAGAGTCTACAAACATGACGTCAAACCGGTCGGCGTCTATACCACGGCTTATCTTCGAGTTCGCGTAGAACGGCATGAACCCGCCGGTGGTATACATGCGGTAGATGGCGTCGATGTTCTCTTCCCTGATAGCGTGGACGTTGTGACGGAACCGGTCGATGAACTTGCGTTGTTTCACCTCGCTCGATGTGAGAACCAGCGACGGAACGAGATGACCTGCCATTCCTTCGTTGTTCTTCCTGTGACAGTGCCGGATGAACTTGTACATGAGCCGTTTCTGGTCGCTTTTCGTCTCGCCGGTCACCCGGACGACGACAAAGTTTTTCCCGTACTTGAAGTTAGTGACGTCGTATTTTATCGAATCTCCGGGAAGATACTCTTTCATATCGTCGATGAACATCTCGGCGAGCGTGAACCCGACAGTTATGATCTGTTTACCCGACGGCACTTTGATGAGTTTTCGTTCGTCGCCGACCAGGTACAGTTTTTTGTTTATTTTGCCTATCCAGCACAACGGTTTCTCTTCGAACCGGTACAGCATGGCTTCGAAGATGTTGCCGACAGACGAACCGTCGTCTATCTGTGGTATGTCGTGCTCGTAGTCTTCGACCTTCTTGATGGTCTTCGATTTCAGCTCGTCGGTCAGTGTGATATCTGGTATATCGATATCGATGTTTATCAGTTCGATTGCTTTCTGCAAGTCTTCAATTGTGAACCCGTCTTTCCCGCGTTCGCTGGTTGCGAAATGGTCAAGAACTGCGTTTATAGACTTTATTTTACCTATAACTTCA
>JBBACV010000070.1:0-6574 GCA_041656835.1 Acholeplasmataceae bacterium
ATAGTATAAGGCGGATGCCAGATCTCCGGAGGCTGTAAAGGATGATGCCACTGCGGATATATCCGCAAGCTCTACGGGTGTACCACTAACGGGTGCCGGTAAGAAACCGAGGTTCACCACCGTACCAACGGCGTCCTCTCGGGACATGGCCCAGGCAGAGGCTGATAGCAATGCTCCATCCTCTACGTCCGAAAGCCCCAATGACATTGCTATATTGCTGACATTGCGTGATGGCAGCACATAGTAAGTAAAGAGGTCTTCGGCTATCTCCTGCGCTCCGTTCAGGTTTATAACCGCGGCATCCAGGTCTGCGCCCAGAAAACTGGATAAGCCTATGGTACACGTACCGTCTGATGCTGTGTCGGCCGAAACCCCCACAGCTCCGGAGATACTGGTAATAACTGGTGTGGTCTTGGTAGTGTTGCCGGTTATGCTGGAGAGTGCTTCGCCAGTAAGCTCCGTGCCGCCATCCACATACTCTTTAAGGTCTACCACTACATTCCCATTGTCAGATGTTATATCAAGCTTTGCCGACTCGGATGACACCGTGCGGACTATTGATTCTCCATAGGCAAACGGGAAGTGCATTATAAGCACCGTCTGCATATCCGGTGCGCTGGCACCGAACCACCAGACTGTTTTTGTCGTAACCTCAAAGTCGCCTGTATCCTTGTTAAGCAACCCATTGTAGAATATAGATGTGGTCTCTGGCTGCATGTCGCCAAGTGCGCTTAAGTCAGTGTCTGCCCCTATATCGTACCCGTAAGTTGCACCAGTGGGTGGATCCCAGGTAGACAACAGACTTACAGGTTCCCAGTTGCTGGGGGTAAGGACGAAGGCCTTATGGTAGTGGTTATCGTGCGCCAGATATGAGTTGTTTAACGAGAAGATGCCATTGCCGTAATATACCAGCACCGGCTGTCGAAGTTTTCCGGTTACGGTCCGTGTCAGCACTCCTGCTGTCTCAGGTGAGAGGTAGTACATGCCCAGCGCTGTTTCAGAGTTGAGCAGCGTGGCTGCCAGTGTTGTGCTAGTATACGCCCCGCCGGTAAGGAGTTTGGCTGTAGTGCTCGTTGTTTTCTCCAGCACTATGCCTATCATGCGCGACGCTTCCGCTTCTATTGATTCACCATTCTCTCCTGTGGTGGCCTGGATCAGCGCCTGTGCTTTTTTTAGCGTGCCACTGGTGGGATCAAAGTATACGGCATAACCTGCGGTCACCGTGCTGTCGCAAGGCACATTTTCACGTATAACAGACTCCTTGGCTGCAAAGGCATTAAGTCTGCCTTCAAGCTCACGTATGTTATCATCAAGCATCCTGAGCGGCTGATTGAGTTTTGCCGCCGATGCCGCCACGCCGTCTTCTATATAGGTTATGTTTTTCATTCGGATTCATCTCCTTCAACTGCAAACTGAACATCCCACTGAACCACTATATTCGTATTGGCTATTTTTGTGATCGGCAGGAAGGCGCCCTCTGAGTCTTTGAAGGTATCGGCTGAAAATATAAGATCCTGTGTACGATCTGCTGCGTCCGGCATGTGTACGAAGGTAACGGCATAGAAGTTCGACACACCATCAACCATTCCGGGGCCGTAACAGTCTTGTGCCCTTATAAGCCCTGTGAATCGCACTTTGTTGTTCAGGTATTTGGTAGCGTCGGTAGATCTGAACGTAGGAGCGCTTATGTCCGTTATCCTGGCATAGCCGTAGGGTGCCGCAAGCGCGTCGTAGAAAGAACGCTCTCGGTCTGCCGTTATAACGGGCTCGGCTGGTGTGCCATTACAGTATTCCACGTACATCCCATTTATCGGCTTGCTGATGCCTGCCAGGCATTGCGCCAACAAATCATATCCTGAATAAAACATTACTCTACTCATCTGTTTTTCCTTTATTGTACATGAGAACTTTACTATTAAAAACGAGCTTTTACAAACACTCCATTCTGGTCTGGGGGCTGGATGGCAGCGGTATCATAATATGGCACATACCCAGTAACTGGGCTGCCGCTATAGCAGACAGGGCCGTATGTGGCAAAAACACACTGGTCGGTAAGGTACGACATAAGTATGGCGCCCTTTGGTAGCGTGTCGGTCAGGACCTTCTGTGCAAAACGCATATATTCAACGTTTATCATAGATGCTCTGGTTATTACCACCAGCATAAGATTTGATGCCAGGATCTTGGAACGTATAAGCTCCATAGGATTACATTGAAAGCTGCTACCGGTATCCGGTACTTCAACTGGGAACTTATAGCCTGGATTGGCTGAAGCCAGTAGAACAACCCTGTCTTTGTACGCTTGGTACGCGGCACTGGTGCTTCTGGCCAGCGGTAGTACTGGAATACGCAGCTCTCCTTCGGTCACTATCTCTGCCGTAAGTGTCGTATTGAGTGCAAGCAGTCCGTCCAGATCCGCATCTGTTATATAGCCGCTTACTGGAAGCGCAGGAATGTCCGATGCATCTTCGGTGTATGTTATTATGTTAACCGCCGAGAACAGCCGGTCTCCCTTAACCACGCTGGAACCTATGGCAACCACAGGGTATACTCCTGTTCCTGCAGTATAAATCCTACTTCCGACGCGCACAAAATGGTTACTCGATTCAGTCCAAATATCTTCTACCGTACCAGCCTCTTCTGCGACATCCACGCACATTGTAGCCGCCAGCAGCCTCATAATATTGGCCTCCGTAGCCCCTTCTGTGTAGCATGCCCAGCCGGCCTTTATTATACCGCTGTTGTCCTGTGTGTTGGCGAACCAACCGTCCATGGCAGCCGCAAAGTATTTATTGGCGTAGTCTGCCGGCTGCCGCACTGACAACGCCCACAACCTGTACGATGGCTCACATACAGCGCCTGTCAGTGTGACAGAATATGGCAGGATGTTTAGTGCTGTCATAGACTTGTAGAACAATATACTGTTGCCATAGATCTCAAAATCTATATTGCGCATAAGACAAACAGATGGCGCTTCCGGCGATGGATAAAACAGGTACTCGAACACAGGCCCCTTATAGGGTATTTCGTAGACGGTAGTATTGTCGGCCTGTCCTATGGTGCCTTCACCCACATTGAAAGCTCCAACCTGTCGTAAACGCCGCGTTATTTTAGATGCCGCAACATCAAGCAGGCCCCAGGGTCGGTCGGCATATGCCGGCACTGATTCCAGGCTCAGCGCTTTTGTGGCATTGCTAAGCAGTTTCCATATGCCGCTATTATAACCGCCGTAGGCTGTGGCCAGCCATTTGGTAAACCATGCGTCCTTCCATATACAGTTCCAGAAGTAGCCGAGAATTGCACGAATGTGTTTCAGCCATTTGTTCATATTCAGCCGCCTTTAGGTAATTATTTCCAAATCATTGTCAGGATCACATACCCACACACATATTCTGTCTGTTATACCATTATCCAGGTCTGCCGGAATCTCCAGTACCCCGTTATCGGAATACCACACCAGCTGTTCGGCATCCATATCAGTCAGGCTGCCGGTAAGCCGCACTGGCATCTTTGCCACATGCCCTGTAAAATTATCAGCTATGCTCTTGGCTAGATCTGAAAAATTAATGCTGCCATATCCAACGCCAAGGTTGTTGACCCATGTCGCTACGTACTGCTTCAAAGCATCCTCGTCGTATGTCGCGCCTGATTCCAGCCCTATTGTGAAGGACATGTCTACTGTCACTGGAACCGCTGCTTTTACCAACAAGGACTGTGCGGGGTTCTTAACAGCGGCGTCTTCGGCATACTCCTGCAGCTCGCTTATGTATGGCTGGCGCTTTGCGGTCATAGTGCAGCTTAGACTGCTGGCAGTTAAGCCTGCGGCAGTAAATGTCACCGCCACTGTCTGGCTGGCCGAGAACCTTACGCCAGTGTATGCTTCTGCACTATCGGAGCTGCCAAAGGTTGTTGTGAATTCAGATATTATGGCGCCGTCGGACAGCACCAGGCCAGTAACATCGTAGACCCCAGCAGGACTAGGATGTGTACATACGTACTGTGATACGCTGCCTTCAACCAGATATGCAGTCCACGTTGTTTCGAATATCTCTGGCATGGAAGCAGTCTGGACGTAAACATCAACCAGGCCACCAGTAGTTATAACCGTTGCATTGTTTTTATCCCTAAGCATCTCGGCGTCGCCTGAGCCAACACAATTATAGCTGTCTATGTTATACCCTGACGCTTTAAGCGCCTTGCCTATTGAAAGCGTGCCGGACATAACAGCTGGCACCAGCGCCTCTGTACGGCGAGCGAACATTTCAGCATTGGTCTCAACGCCCGAGCCTCCCGATACGGGGGATATGATGTAAATATCAGACACCCCTGCAGGTTCAGGGTTAGCTGTTAATGCCGTATTGGTGGGTACTATGGCGTCGGTATAGTCCACCGTACGTACGGTTATAGCAAACACATAGCCGCTGGTTGTTGCCGTGGCCGCAACATATTCTACGTCATCCGTAGAGTCTGGAATATCTTCGCCGGCGTAGCCGACATAAATCTTATCTGTTGTCAACTCTGCGCTGCCACCCGAGAACACAGTACCTGCCCGTATGGTCAGTGTATCAAGACTTGTCTCTATCGCTGCTGTGCCATACCCATAAGTGCCCTGCTGTCTCACTATGTTATAGTTTGAGGCTATTGCATCAGCAGTGGCATCCTCTGTGGCAGTGGAATCCTGCAGTTGTGATATACCGAAGGCTTCGCTGTAGTCTGACATAGACTGTGCGTGGTCTGCAAACAGCACGGCCATAGGGCGAATGAGTGTTTCGTATATTATGCTGCCTACGGATGTATCCAGATCGGGGTTGGTGGTGCTCAGCGCATTCTGTAGGTATGCAACCTGTGCGTCAAAGCCATCTTGTGTTGTAAGGTATGTCTCAGCCATAATAATCTACTCCAAAGTTATTGTTTCCGACACGTAGCCGTCAGTCATCTGCACGTTTAACCTGAATGACACCGTAGTCCCGGTTGTGCTTATGTTGTCTACAGAAATGCTCTGCAGATTTGCTTCGCCACGTAGAACCTCACGCGCAGTCGATGCCGCAATGCTTAAAAGCCCTGTGATTCTGTCAACGCTGCCAATCGTTCCACCTTCTGTATAGCTGGGGAACTCCGTGCCCTCGGCAGTTCGCATATAATCGGACATCTTGGTAAGGAACACCACAACGGCTTTCTGCGCCAGGGCTCTAGCGCCCGACACCGCTGTGGGTTTCAGCGTCATCTTATATATGCCCGCAGTTACGTTTATTCCTAAATCCACTTCGACTCCTATAAATTTATTCCAGGGTAGAACAACTCCAGCGTCTTACCCTCGGTGCGATCATTTAATTGCGTTAAAAAAGCCGCCACCCTATAAATACGTGGCATCTCTATAACACTAAGGTCTCTATTTATCCTGCGCACATCGGCTGCAGATGCCGTTTTAGACGACTCATACTCCGGAGAGGCCTTGGCATCCTGCACGAAGGATGCCGCGTACTTGTCGGCTGCGACACCATCAAGCAGTGCGGAAGGTATAATGTTCTGTATCGACTTCTCTTCGTTCTGCAGTGTTGCGACCAGCTTCTGTGCCGCTGTCTTGTACGCATCGTGTGCCTGGCGTAAATATGTGTTGGCCACTTATATCACCTGCATTGCTTTTGAAATGGTATTCTTTATCGTGCTTATACGCTGGCTTACTGCCGCAGGAGTTATTTTCAATCGTTTGGCTATATCTTTTCCGGCCACTGGGGCACCGTTCATGCCCGACGCCATTGCGTATATCCGCTGATTTATGGGATCCAGCGACTGGTACACGTATTTCTGCAGTATGCTGTCGGTGTTGTGGTCTGCCCGCATGGTTATGTCGCCCTTTTCATTGAGCATCGAACCTTCAGGTACTGGCAGGTTGTAGTTCTCAAGTTTTTTCAGTCTGCCTGTGGAATAGCCTGTGAGATCGGCAAGCTCATTAACATCCGGCTCCCTGCCGTATTCCGCAGAGTATTCTTTTACAGCCTTGTTTATGTTACCCTGTTCCAGCCTGACGTTCTCTGGAACATGTACGACCATCTTTCTTTCCGCAGATAGTCTGCGTAGGCTCTGCAGATTTGAGAAGACAAATGTATTCAATGCTGCTCCAGAGCTCGGGTTATATCGTTTTGCAGCCTCCAGTGCCATACGCATTGCCGGTATCTTGAGCTGTTGTTCCTGCCCAGGCGCGTAACTATGCAGAGCACTGTTGACGGTGCTCTTAAGGCTGCTCAATAATTCCGTCTGTCCAGACCCATCCTTTATCCAGGTCTTCCATATGTCTGTGGAGCTTCTTGGTGCCTTCTGCTGCGCTTTGGTAGCCGCTGCCAGGGACTCCTGACTGGCCCATGGTGATTTTGTATCTGTTGCAGGCATTTATGCTCCCTCTGTTTTCGAGTTAAATATAGAGCGGATTTTCCTCTATTGCGAATAGTGTTTGTGATGTCTCATCCCTCACGTGGCTGAAGGTCGCTATAACGTGCATGGAGCTTTCGCCTGAGGGTTTAAACGTGCCCTGCAGAACCGTCTTCTCAAGGCAGCCATAATATGCAACTTCAGGAAA
>JBBACV010000071.1:0-6480 GCA_041656835.1 Acholeplasmataceae bacterium
GAATAGTTTCTATTCCCTACTTTTTATTTAATGATAAATACTTTATTCGTGGTTCAAAACCATTAGAAGATTTTGTTAATATTTTAAATGACTTAGAAAAAGAACTTGAGTTATAATCTAAAAAAAGATGAACTTTTAAAAGTTCATCTTTTTTTTATTGATTAAATTTAAAATTCGACTAAGTTAAAACTATCACTAGTTAGTTCTAAATAATATTCATCATCTAAATCAAATGAATCAATTAACTTTTCGGCATCCTTTAATGATAAAACAGGTACAACTCCATAATTTAATGCAAGACTTCTAGCTTCTAATTCATCTTTTACAATTGTGACAATTACCGCATTAGGATGGAAGTTAGATAATTTTCTAGCAACTTCTTTACCATGAGCTAAAACTAAGTTAATATCATATTCTAAAACTAATTTAGCAGCACTTAATGCAAGAGCTCCTTCTTTGGTTTCGTCAATATAAAAACCTTCTAAGAATTCTTCATAATCTAAAGTGGATTCAGCAGTTTTATCAATATTTGACATAAATAAAACTGACTCTTCAGGATAATCGCCAGCGGCTGATTCTCCTGATAACATGGTTGCACTTGTTCCTTCTCTAACAGCATTAAAGACATCGGATACTTCAGCTCTAGTAGGACGAGGGTTGTGTTGCATTGACTCTAACATTTGAGTCGCAACTATTACTGTTTTACCAGCACTTAAACATTCATTAATCATAGTTGTTTGATAAATCGGGACTAATTCGGCTGGAACTTCAATTCCTAAATCACCGCGTGCTACCATTATTCCATCAGAGACCTTAACTATTTCTTCGATGTTATCAACACCTTCTTGGTTTTCTATTTTAGAAATGATTTGAACATCTTTACCGCCATTAGCGTCCAGAATGGTACGCACATCTAAAACATCTTGAAGTCTTCTTACAAATGATGCAGCAACAAAGTCAAATTTCATTTCAGCAGCAAATTTAATATCATCAGCATCTTTAGTTGAGATAAAAGGCATATTTAAAATTACATTAGGGACATTAACACCACGACGTGATTTAACGGTGTGAGAGTTTAAAGCTTTAGTAACTAATTCTCTTTTAGCAACATCTTTTTTTGTGACTAATAAAGATAAATAACCATCATCAACAGTAATTAAGTCTCCTTCTTTCATATCATCATAAAGTCCTGGATAAGTTACGGAAAATCTTTTAGCATTTCCTAAAACTTCTTCAAAACCAATAATTACTTCACTATCTTTTTTAATTAGAACTTTTCCATCAAATTCATGTGTTCTAATTTCCGGTCCTTTTGTATCAAGCATAGTAGCTACATTGGTGTTTAATTCTTTATTTATTTCACGAATGGTTTTTAGTCTTTTTCCATGTTCTTCATAATCGCCATGGGAGAAGTTAAAACGGGCAACATTCATTCCAGCTTTAACTAATTTAGTCATCGTTTCTTTATTTTCAGAAACGGGTCCTAAGGTGCATACAATTTTAGTTTTTCTCATTAATTTTACCTTTCTTTAATTATCTTATTTTCTTAACTAATTTATATAAGTTTGTTCGTTCTTTAGGGTGGTCTACAGTGTCTTTTAGGGGAGTTGTAATAAGTTTATCGTTTTTAATTCCAATGCAATTTCCACTTAAACCTTTAACAATTACATCAACAGCAAAGGATCCCATTCTAGATGCTAATATTCGGTCCTCAGCAATTGGTGAGCCACCTCTTTGAATATAACCTAAAATTGTAGCTCTAGTAGCAAAACCACTTTTAATTTCAATTTCAGAAGCTAATTCATGGACATCATATTGTTGTTCAGTAACAACAATAATCGCATGTCTCCTACCTTCTTGGTGGTGACGTTTTAAAGTTTCAATTAAAGTTTTTTTATCCAAAGGATTATCGGGAGTAATGATAAACTCAGCCCCACCACAAATACCTGCATATAAAGCTAAATCACCAGATGTTCTTCCCATTACTTCAATAATCGAACATCTCCGGTGAGAAGATGAAGTGTCCCTTAAACGGTCAATCGCTTCGACGATTGTGTTTAGGGCAGTATGAAAACCAATCGTATAATCCGTTCCATATACATCGTTATCAATTGTTCCTGGGATTGCGATTACTTGCATTCCTAATTCATGAAGTGATAAAGCACCTCGGTATGAACCATCCCCACCAATAACGATTAAAGCATCCATGTCATGTTTTTTAAAGTTATCATAAGCGACTTGTTGGATGATAGGATCTTTAAAGTTCTTAACTCTAGTTGTTCCTAACATTGTTCCACCTGTTGATAAAAGACCTGAAACATCTTTACTAATTAGTTTCATAAATTTATCTTCAAGTAAACCTTGATAACCATCTAAAATTCCATAAACTTCATGACCATAATATGAAGCGGTTCTGACGATTGCTCTAATTGCGGGATTCATTCCCGGTGCATCGCCACCTGAAGTTAAAATTGCTATTTTCATTTATAATTTTCCCTTATTTATTCTATCATAATTATAACATGAAATCACTAATTTAAAAATTGTAAACGATATCAATTATAACTATTTGCAAAAATCACATAACTTTGATAAACTAATTAATGATAAAATGAAAGTTGAGGAAATAAATATGAGTAAGAAATTAAAAGGAGCTGCCCTTTTAGGACAATCGGGTGGACCCACATCAGTAATAAACGCATCTGCTGCCGGTGTTTTCCTAGAAGCTTTAGCTCAAGAGGATATTACCCAAGTTTACGGTGCAAAGCACGGAATTAAAGGGATTTTAAACGAAGAGTTATATGATATAAATCAAGAAGATAAAAATGAACTAGAACTTCTTAAGTATACTCCTTCAAGTGCAATCGGATCAGTTAGATATAAATTAGCTGATTATAAAAAAGATTCAACTGATTATTACCGTTTATTAGAGGTATTTAAAAAATATAATATTAGATATTTCTTTTATAATGGCGGAAATGATTCAATGGATACTTGTTTAAAAATATCTAAGTTTATGAAAGACTCTGGTTGGGAGTGTCGGGTAATGGGAGTTCCTAAAACGATTGATAATGATTTAGCCGGAATTGATCATTCCCCTGGATATGCATCAGCTGCTAAATATGTTGCAACTTCTATTATGGAATTATATTTAGACGCAACCGTCTATGATACTCAACAATTTATTTTAGTTGAAATTATGGGAAGAAATGCTGGTTGGTTGACTGCTGCTGCTAGTCTTGCAACCTTGGGTGGTGCTAAAATAGATTTAATGTACCTTCCAGAAGTACCTTTTGATTTTGACCTTTTCTTAGAACAAGTAGGCGAAAAATTAAAAACCGGAAAAACTGTCTTTGCTGTTGTTAGTGAAGGTGTTAAAACTAAAGAAGGAAAATACATTCCTGAATTAGAAGCTGAAATGAAAAAAGATTCATTCGGTCATGCCCATTTAGGTGGTACTGCTAGTATTTTAGCAGATCATGTTGCTGATAAATACGGTGTAAAAGTTCGCGCTATCGAATTTTCATTACTTCAAAGATCTGCCGCTCACTTAGCATCGTTAACGGATATTAATGAAGCTTACCGTGTGGGACAATTAGCTGTTAGAAAAGCTGTAAATGGATCAACAAATAAATTTGTTGGAATCACAAGAGTAGAAGGCGATAAATATAAAGTTAAATATCCTCTTCTTCCACTTAAAATTGTTGCCAACGCTGAAAGAAAAGTTCCTGAAGAGTGGATCTTACCAAATGGTCAAGGTATTAGTGATGAATATATTAAATATGCTCTTCCATTAATTCAAGGTGAAACCAAATTAAAAAAAGAAAATGGCTTGCCACGTTTTGCAAAACTTAAAAAAGTTTTAGTAAAAAAATAAAATTTTAATCATTTTATGATAAAATACTTCCTAAACTATGGAAGTATTTTTTTTATAAAAGGAGCCTACTATGAAAGTATTACTACACGTTAGTGAAGAATCAAAATTTAAAGTTGCCCAGGCTAATGCCAAAAACTTACTTAAAGAAGATAATAATCTAGAAATCGCTATTGTCTTAAATAGCGATGCCGTTAAAGTTATGACTAATAATTCTTTAACATTAATTAATGATGTTAAATATTATGTATGTAATAATGCGATAACTACATATAATATTAACATCGATAATTTGCCCGAAAAAGCCTTAATAACTAATAGTGGTGTCTATAAAATCTTAAAGTTACAAAGTGAAGGATATTATTATATTAAATCTTAATTGATTTTGATTTGTAAAAAGATATAATTATTGTTAAAATTAAGTTAGAGGTGAATTTCGTTATGAATAAATATTTAAATAACTTATATTTAGATTTAAAAAATAAATATCCTTTAGAAAAGGAATATTTAAATGCTGTTAATGAATTCTTTATTTCCATTAATGATTTAGTAACTAACAATCCTGAATTTGAAAAATCAAATATCATTAAAAGTATGATTTACCCTGACCGGGTAATTTCATTTAAAGTCATTTGGGAAGACCGTTTTGGTAAAAATCAAGTTAATACTGGTTACCGAATTCAATTTAACCAAGCCTTAGGGCCTTATAAAGGTGGGACCAGGTTTACAAAAAACGTAAATGAATCAATCTTAAAATTTTTAGCCTTTGAACAAACATTTAAAAATAGCTTAACTGGAATTCCGATGGGTGGCGCTAAAGGCGGTAGTGATTTTGACCCAATAGATAAAACCGAGTTAGAAATTAAAAGATTTTCAAAATCATATATGAGGGAATTATTCAAATACTTAGGACCCACCCAAGATATCCCCGCAGGTGATATCGGTGTTTCTAAAGAAGAAATCGGTTATATGTATGGTGAATATAAAAAATTAACAAACCGTCATGACGGAGTACTTACTAGTAAAGATCCTTCGTATGGTGGCTCATTAGTGAGAACCGAATCAACTGGATTTGGTATTTGTTATATGGCTGAAATCGCCTTAAAAAAATATCATAATACGACTTTAAAAAATAAAAAAATAGTAATTTCAGGAACCGGGAATGTTGGAATGAATATTGCTAAAAAAGCTCATGAGCTTGGAGCTCTTGTAGTTGCAATGTCTAATATAACAGGTGTTATCTCAAATGATAATGGCCTTGACATCAACTTTTTAGCAAATCACTTTAATCCAAATAATAATTTAGAAGAATATTTAAATCATGATAAAAAAGCCAAGTTTTCCAAAAACTTAAAAGATATATGGAAAATTAAAACTGATATTGCAATTCCTGCTGCAACTCAAAATGAATTAGATATAAATGATGCGGTTAATTTAACTAACAACAATATCTTAGCTTTAGTCGAAGGAGCAAATATGCCCAGTACCCTTGATGCTATCAATCATTTCACCGAAAATAAAACTCTATTTATTCCAAGTAAAGCCGCAAATGCTGGTGGTGTTTTAGTTTCTGGTCTTGAAATGCATCAAAATGCAATTTTTGCAAGATGGAGTTTTGATAAAGTTGATTTAAAATTAAAAGAAAGTATGAATCACATTTTCAATGATATTTATAATTTAGCTAAAGAAAACAATGATGAATACAATTTATTGAAATATGCAAATATTATTTCCTTTTTAAGAATTTATGAAGCTATGAAGCATCAGGATTTATAAGGATATTTTAAACTTGAAAAATAAGCTAACTAATTTTTTAGACTCAAGATATTATCCTTTAGCCATAATAACTATTTCATTAATTATTTGGTCTTTTAAATTTTATTTAACTGATGATTTATTAAATAATTTTACCTTCTATGGGATATTTTTTTTAACTGTCCCTTATAGCTTATTATTAATTTTTAAAAAAAATACTATCCATTCAGTAATGCCTCTATTGGCATTACTTTTCACAGTTGGAATTACTAATTTAGGAATTGATTCTTTTAAATTAGCTTTTATTGGATTTTTAAATGGCTTTTTAATTGTTTTTAGTATGATTTTTCATTTAATTTATTATAAAGTTAAATTAAGTTTAAAATCTTTAGGTATATCTTTAATATTAATTTCCATTTCTTTTTTAATTCCTTTATTTTATACGGAAATTAATGAGGTTAGTATATTATTATCTTCCCTAGGATTAATTTATTTATTTATATATTTATTTTATACAAACACTTTAGGTGAAAATGAAACAAAAAATTTAATGAGATATATTGGTTTTATCGCTTATTTATTATCATTTCAACTATTAATTATTTGGGGTTATGGTTTAACGATTTGGGAAAATGGTGATATTATTAATAATTTTATTACAATATTTAACAAATCAAAAACTAATCCTGGATGGGGAAATATAAATGATTTAACGATTCACTTAGTCTTATCAAGTTTTGTTTTTATATATTATATTGAAAAATATCCGAAAAAAATTATTCCTTTTTTAAGTTTAGGCTGGATTACCTTTTGGATCTATATTTCAAATGCTAGAGGATCAATTATAACAG
>JBBACV010000072.1:0-6439 GCA_041656835.1 Acholeplasmataceae bacterium
TCGATCCATTAAGAATCTTGTTACTTTAGCTTCATAAACTTCGCCGACTTTAGCTTCTTTAACTAAATTTAAAATATGTTCAGATGCTTTTTCAATCCACTTTAATTCAGGATGCATAATAAAGACTCGGCCGTCTTGTTCGATATCAATTTTTACATCATTATAGTCTTCAATAATTTGCGAAATAATTTTTCCGCCAGCCCCGATAACATCGCGGATTTTATTCGGATCAATTTTAATTAATTTAACTTTAGGTGCATATTTTGATACTTCTTTTCTTGGAGCATCGATTACTTCATTCATATGATTTAATATATGATTTCGACCTACTTTAGCTTGGGCTAAGGCTTCTTCCATAATTTCTTTCGTAATTCCAGTAATCTTAATGTCCATTTGTAAAGCGGTAATACCATCTTTAGTTCCCGCTACTTTAAAGTCCATATCTCCTTCATGGTCTTCCATTCCTTGGATATCACTTAAAATTGTATAATCATCGCCCTCTTTAATTAAACCCATCGCAATCCCAGCAACAGGTGATTTAATTGGAACACCAGCAGCCATTAATGAAAGACTTGCTGCACAAATAGTCGCTTGACTTGATGAACCATTTGATTCTAATATTTCAGAGACTACTCTAATTGAATAGGGAAACTCATCTTCATCTGGTAAAACTTGTAAGATGGCTTTTTCACCTAAGGCACCATGACCTATTTCTCTTCTACCAGGTGCTCCATATCTTCCAGTTTCACCAACAGAAAATGGTGGAAAGTTATAATGAAGCATAAATCTTTTTGTTACTTCAGCAATTTCTAGTCCATCAATAATTTGATTTTCACCTAATGAACCTAAAGTAACTGTTCCTAAAGCTTGAGTTTGACCTCTCGTAAATAATGCTGAACCATGAGTTCTAGGTAGTAAATCAATGATTGATTCTAAAGGTCTAATTTCATCATTACGTCTACCATCAGGTCTAATTTTATCAATCGTTATTAATCTTCTAACTTCTTTAGTGACAATTTTGTCTAAACTTAAATTTACTTGCTTCATAAATTCATTTTTAGCTTCTAAATCTAAAACTTTAATACCACCAACATCTTGGAAGAAATGTTTTTCATTAAAATGAGTTTTAGCTTTATCCATTTGTTCATCAATTTTGGTAGCACGATCGTGTTTTTCAACAGTTGAAACAGCTTTAATTAAATCTTTTCCAATAAAATCATTTACTTCTTTAAAGATATTTTCATCAATTGTAGTAACTACATTATTCTTTTCTTTAATTGGGGCTTTATCTTTTATCTCTAATTGGAATTCACATAACTTTTTAATTTCATGATGAGCAAATTCAATCGCATCTAAAATTATTTCTTCACTAACTTCTTTAGCTGATGCTTCAACCATATTAACTGCTTCAATCGTACCTGAAACAGTTAGATCAATAATTGACTTTTCTTTTTCTTCAATTGTTGGGTTTAATATAAATTTATTATCTATTAAACCAACATTAACTAAAGCTGCCGGTCCTAAATAGGGTGCTCCTGATAAAATTAAACTAATTGATGAACCAAGCATGGCAGCAACTTCACTTGGAGCATCTAAATCTGAAGATAACACGGTATTTATTACTTGAACATCATCACGGTATCCTTCAGGGAATAACGGTCTAATTGGACGATCAATTAATCTAGAAATTAATATTTCTTGTTCGCTTGGTCTTCCTTCTCTTCTTAAAAAGCCACCTGGTATTTTACCAGCTGCATATAATTTTTCTTGATATACAACCATTAAAGGGAAAAAGTTTGGTGTTTCTTCCTTTTCTTTCGCGACAACAGTTGTTAATATAACTGTATCACCATAACGAATAACTGCGGAGCCACTTGCTTGTTTAGCCATTTCTCCAATTTCAACTGTTAAAGGGAAATTCCCTAAAGTTGTTTTAAAAACTTGTTTTGACATATAAAATCTCCTTCATTTTATATAAATATTTTTCTACATCTTTTAAATAACATTTTAACATACTTAAATAAAAAAAACTCCTATATAAAGGAGCTTCTTTTATCTTCTTAAGCCTAATTCTTTGATTAAAGCTGCATATCTAGCAACATCAGTATTTCTTAAATATTTAAGTAAGTTACGACGACGTCCAATTTTGACAAATAAACCTCTTTTAGAATGATAATCATGTGAATGAGTTTTTAAATGTTCATTCAATGTGTTAATTTCATGAGTTAAAATTGCTATTTGGACTTCAGGAGATCCAGTATCTCCTTCAAAACGTTGAAACTTCTTGATGATTGCTTGTTTACTTTCTTTATCAAGTGCCATTATATTCCTCCTAAGACTCTAATAACTAAAGATTGATAGGTCTTTAATCAATCCTTGTTACCGACTTCTAAAATTATATCATAAAGAAAGTCATCATGCAATAATTTACTGAAAATATGGCATTTTTTAATAAGTTTAGTTAGAATTTATCTTAAACTTTAATAAATTGGTCAACATTTATAATAAAAACCGTTGCTCCTCCGACAGTTACTTCGATTGGTAAAGCAGAAAAGGCACCAAATTCATTGACAATTGCGTTTGGAACAATTTTGTTTCTAGTTCTTGAATGTTTTTCAAAGACATCTAAAACCTCGGGTATTTTTTCATCATTAACTCCAATTAAAAAGACAACATTTCTTTCTTTTAAAAATCCGCCTTTAGCTGCTAATCTAGTAGCAACAAAGCCTTCTTTTACTAAACCTTTTTGGACTTTATTTGCATCATCATTTGATACAACGGCAACTAATAATTTCATTGATGAATCCTCCTTCAGTCTTATTTTATCATATTTAAATTGTTTTTTACTAATAATTTAGTGTGATTTACATCCTTTTTCATTTGAAGAAGTAAATCATCTAGTTTATCAAATTTAAGTTCATCCCTTAAATAATGGTCAAAATAAACAGTTACTTCCTTACCATAAACCATTTCATCAAAATCAATGATATATGATTCTAATTTTTTTGATGATGAATAATTAATCGTTGGATTATGTCCTAAACTAGTTGTTGATAAATAAATTTTATCATTAATTTTAATTCTAGTTGCATAAACACCGGTTTTTGGTAAGTAGTAATTTCCAAAATCAATATTAGCGGTGGGATAGCCAAGGGTTGTCCCAACTTTATTACCATGAACTATTTTACCGTGGATTGCATAACTTCTTGTTAATAAAGTATTAGCTAATTTAATATTACCTAAATCAAGTAATGATTTAATATATGTAGATGAAACTCTAACTTTTCGGAATAACAAATCATCCATTAAAACAACTTCAAAATGTTTTAATAAATCATCATAAGAACCTCTCCCACGGTGAGCAAAACGGAAATCCTTTCCGATAATTAATCTTTTAACATTTATTTTTTTAAGAAAATTAATAAACTCATCAACTGATAGTTTTGAAAAGGTTAAATCAAATTTAACAATAAAAAATAAATCAACTCCTAATTTCTTTAAGTTTAATTTTTTATCGTGATTATCCATTAAAAAAGGTCTTTTTGAATTAGTTAAAACTGACTGGGGGTGAGGATAGAATGTCATAACAGCTGTTTTAGTATCTTCAAAAGCTAAAGCTTTTTTAATAATATTTTGATGGCCTAAATGAATACCATCAAAATTACCAATCGCTAAGGTTATTTTTTCATCATTATTTATTTTTTGATAACTATTATTAATTGTTTTCATTTAAATCCTTTTTAAAAAAATATTTAGGAATATATTTTTGGTTTATATATTCATAGTAAGCTAAGTATTCGTCTAATTGGTTGGTTGCGATAAAGTTTTTTTGAATATCTGTATTTCTGTTATCTAAATGAGTGCCATTTGCAATTAATCTTGATATATAATCATTAAACTTTATTTTAGGGTAGTTTTTAAATATCTCTCGGTCGCTAATTAGTTTATCTAATGTTAGATCTTCTAAATTAGTTGCTTCATTTAAATGATAGTCATTTATTTTAGTTCTAGTTAATTTATGTAAACTACCATAGGTATTTAAACTATGTCCTAAATCTCTCGCGATACTCCTAATATAAGTTCCTTTTGAAACTTTTGTTTTAAAAGTTAATGATTTTTCAAAATTTATTATTTCAAAATTATATATATAAACTTCACGGGCTTTTAAATTTAATGGCTTTCCTTCTCTAGCTTTTTGATAAGCTTTAATCCCATCTTTTTTAACTGCGGAATAATCAGGGGGGATTTGTAGATATGATGGTGTTATTTTTTCTATTGCTAATTTTAATTTAGTTAAATCAAAATTAGCATCTTTTTCATGAGTAACATTACCAGTTGTATCATTAGTATCATATTCTTTACCAAAGAGAATTTCTCCTTGATACTCTTTGTCTAATGAATCAAATAAGTAAGCTAGTTTAGTCGCATTATTAATTAATATAATTAATAAACCATCAGCAAAAGGGTCAAGAGTTCCGGTATGACCAACTTTTTTAAAATTAAATTTTTTCTTGATGTAATAAACAACATCATGGCTTGTAAAGCCATTTGGTTTATTAACTAATAAAATTCCATTCACTTTTAGTTTCTTCTCTTTTAAAGTTATTATATCATGAAAGGTTTTTAGATTTTTAATTATCTAATAAAAAAGGCTTTCGCCTTTTTTTTATCTATGTTCACTTAACCAGCTAACTAATTTTTCTTTTGGTTGATATCCTTGGGTTCTTGAAACCTCAACTCCATCTTTAAATAAAACTAAGGTTGGAACAGCTTTAATACCAGCATCGATTGCTTGTTTGCGGTATTCATCAATATCTACTTTAACAAATGAAGTATCTTGATCTTCAGTACTTAATTCTTCTAAGACGGGGGTTAACATTTTACATGGCCCACACCAAGTTGCAAAAAAATCAACTACTACTAATCCATCCTTTTTCACTACTTCTTTAAAATCTTCACCTTTATATGCTTGCATAATATAAGCCTCCTTATCAATTTATATTTATTATACAATGTAATACTTAATATTTAAATTATTATGCTTATTATAAACTAATTATTGTAACTCCGTTTAAACCTTCTCCTTCACCGCCATATCTATGGGATTTTATGGCGGTAGAATTGTTGATATACTCATAAACAGCTTTTCTAATTGCCCCAGTCCCAAACCCATGAATAACTCTAATTGTTGATAAATTAGATAATAATGCGTTATCGATGGCTTTATCTAATAAGTCTTTAACTTCAATATATCGGACCCCTCTTAAGTCAAGTTCAAAGGATGCTTCTCTTTTAGGAGTTGTTGAAATATTTTTAGTCGGTCTTAAAGACTTTTCTTTTAAGGGTTTATTTGTTTTTACTAAATCTTTATTTTTAAAGGGTAATTCAAATTGACCGAAGGAAACATAATATTCTTTATTTTTTATTTTAGTTATAATACCTTCTTGATTATAAGTTAGGACTAATACGTAATCACCGACGTTAAGTTTTTTATTTTGAGATTTTTTAGAGGGTTCATTTGATTTATTTAATTCTCCTTTATATTTAGCATATTCAGGAGTTGTTAAAGTTTTTTTAGATGATAGTTCTTCAATTAAATTTAACGCTTCTTTTTTAATTTTTTCGTATTTAGCTTCTTCGCTCTTTTTAACATCTGTTAAGATTCTTTGGCGTTCTTTTTCTAAGTATGTTAATTCTTCTTCATAGAGCTTTATTTTTTCGTTTAGATCATTTTCTTTTAATTTTAGTTCATCTTTTAATAGTTCCAGTTTATTTTGTTCGTTAGTAAGTTTTTCTAAGGAAACTGAAAAGCTAGTTTGATTACCTTTTAAGATTTCTTTAGCATTATAAATAATATTAGGATTTAAGCCGAGTTTTTCAGCGATTAATAAAGCATTTGAAGAACCAGCAATCCCTAGTTTTAATTTATATAAAGGTTTTAAACTTTCTAAATCAAAGGAAACACTTGCGGTTAGGATATTAGGTTTGCTGTAGGCAAACATTTTGAGTTCAGAGTAGTGGGTTGTAAGTATTAATCTAATTCCTTTAAATTCTTTTAAATAATTGATGATTGCCATCGCAAGGCTAACGCCTTCGATTGGATCAGTTCCTGAGCCTAATTCATCTAATAATATTAATGAGTTTTCTTTTAAATTATCAACCATTTGTTTAATTTTAGATATATGAGATGAAAAGGTTGATAATGATTGAATGATTGATTGCTCATCACCAATATCAGCTAAAACTTGATTAAAGACTGCCATTTCACTATCTTCTTTAGCGGGGATTAATAGACCTGTTTGCAGCATTAAAGTTAATAATCCAACTGTTTTTAAGGCCACTGTTTTACCACCTGTATTTGGCCCTGTGATCATTAAGATATTAAACTCGTTATTTAATGTTACATCAATTGGAACAACTATTTTAGGATCAATTAAAG
>JBBACV010000073.1:0-6407 GCA_041656835.1 Acholeplasmataceae bacterium
TAGATGCGATCTCAAGTTCCTCACATGGCGCTTTTGTAAGCCCCAGCTCAGGACAGGTTACAAACCCGTCATCCGAGAGTGATACGTGGATGTATTCGTCCAGTGTCTTCTTGGGTATGGGCGGATCTGCCAGCAGCTCTGCAGTTGCACGTGCCCAGTCAAGCCTGCCTCCGAGCATAGGATTAAGCGGATCGTCTGGCGTAGGCTTCCACCTGAAATCAAGATTTATTTTGCGCTTGCAGCCGAATGAGTTCTTTGCCGTATCCAGTTTCAACCGTATGCCTGGATTTGTCTTAGATCCTATTACCTGGCTTGTGATGTGCACCATCGTAGGTGTTTTGAACTGCATCACATTGCTGCCTTTAGGTTTGGGTGCGGATGGCATGTGTGGCCCGCCTGTGGATATCTGTTCTGTCTCGTGTGATATGCAGAAGAACAGTATCGGCAGATCATCTTTACCATCGTTGACCAGATTAGACCAGTTTTCGAATAAATGTTTGTTTCTGAGTGCCGAGTCTGTAACACCCCTGCCTATGCCGCCCTCTTTTTCCATCTTGGCCGCAGACTCATCGGTGCCGGCGCCTGATATGGAGTCGAAGATACAGCATACGGGTATATTTCGCTCCGGACACTTCTTCTTGTAGTTGGCAGCCAAAGCCACGGCAATGGCCTGGCCTTTATTGAGTGAGTTAACGGGCAGGATCTGCAACCGTGAATGCTGCTGCGTGGTCTGATCCAGGTCATCCTCGAAGAACGACCGTACCAGGTTTGGGCTTATCTTATGCTCTGTGTCGATAAGATAACTTACGCCCTCGTTACCGCCAGCCGCTTTCGATTTAGCCACCAGCGCCGCAAAATAATACCCCAAGGTGGACTTGCATCTGCCTGGTTTGGCAAACATCACAATGGGGCAGCTGAACGGCAATGCCGTTGTGCTGAATAAATATTGTTGTGAGAAATGGGGCAGGCCTATGCCCCACAGTTTATCCTCGTACTCCTGCAGGGAGCACATTGAAAATCCAGACATCCCGGAAGTCAGGCCTTCCATGGCCGCAGCCATTATATCCGAGGTGCCCTTTTTGGGTTTCGCCATTTGTCGCCTCTGTTTATGCTGTATGTTTTAGTTAATGAGGGTGAAGAGAGGCCTCCTTGAGGACGCTCTCTTCCTTGAAACGCATTCTTTCTACGGAATGTCGCTCAACTCCTCATCTTCTTCAATAGCACCAGAGGGATCATCCGGCAGTTCTTCCGGCTCTGCTTCTCCTTCGGCATCGAACTTGTTAAGCTCCGCCATTGCCTCCAGGTATTCCTTCGACTGCGTTATCTCATCTGCCGACGAGATTATGCTGGATTTGGCTGCGCCTTTTGCAGGCGCTGCGGGCACTCTCGCCGCAGGAGCCTGTGTTGTGGGCGCCCTTTCAGGAACTTCCCTGAAATCATCAGGGACGTCCGCATCTTCGCCTGTGGCTGCATCCTCTGCCTCGTCTTCATGTATGGCATCGGCCATAGACATGACTTTCGAGGTGCTGCATAGAGCTGCAAATCTTGTTTCCTGCATTATCGGGTTAACCAGCTCTTTGCCGAACTCGTCATACAGGATTCCAAACTGGTCGTCCACCGAGTGGAGTTTAAGCAGTTTGGTCCAGGGCACCCAGCCTTTAAGCAACTCGGGACCAGTGAGCACGCTGCGGCCGCCACGTGCGGGTGCGAAATAATTATCCTTGGTGCTGCTTGTGGATTTCTTAACGCCCTTGCGTTCCTTTACAGATGTCTCAATGTTGAGCAGCAAGTTGAATCCGTCTGCCTCCGCTATCGGACCCAGTGCTGTGTTCTTAGCATGCACGGGCTGTTCAGGATCGAGCGGTTCGGTCATAGCCACGTAGAGTTCCGGTATTGAACTCCGCTGCGGCATGATAATAAGATGTTTTTTGTCATTCAGAGACTCTGTCTTGAATGGTGCCTCTCCGCCCCTTGAGAGCAGACGACCCTGCATAAGCAGTACATTGGTGGGCATGCTCACGAGTGTTGAGTACGAACCCTCTTTACGCTGCAGCAGCGCACGCTGTTTGGGCGTTGTCTTGTTCTCTTTATCGAGATTATACAACATCCAGTAAAATTCCTGTAATGGTGAGGTTCCGTATATGTCGTGTTCGTCCTCCGGCAGCTCGCTTACCATTGAGATATTGTTTGTCCCCCAGCGCAGTATCATCTTGTACACGCTGAATGCCTCACCTATGTGTTCTTCAGGCGATTCCGGAAGATACGTGTTGGCCAGGCTTGGCTTGAGCTGCGGTACAGGCTTGCCGTCCGACATAGCCGGGAAGATCCGCATTTCGTAGGGATAGGTTACTGACAGTATTACCTGCGCCCAGTCCCTCTCCAGATCATCGCTGAAGCACCTGCTTGCGCGTCTGGCTTTCGGTGGTGTTCTCATTCGGTTCCTTTCGTTAACGTTGTTGAGCACAAATTTTCCGCCCAGGCGGAATTTTTGAGCTTGTTATTGTATTTTGAGAATTGTCTTGACACTGTCCGGCATATAGGGCATCATCCTGCCGTTGGAATCTCTGAGTATGTCCGCACCATCAGGAGCGGCCTTATCCCAGAATGACATTATGGCGGATACGGCTTTTATCTTCATATCCGGCATGTGTTTTCGCATTGCGTCTATCATGAGCTTTTCCTTGAGCTTTATGCGGCTCTCAAGAGTATCATCGTTCCGAAGTAAAGTCAAGTACTCGTCATGAATAAAGTTTATAAGATAGAACTTATTGCGCAGCAGGGCCCAGCCTGCTTCTTTCGCACCGTCGGCGGCCACTTATATTATCGTCCCGGCTCTTTATCCGGGACTTCCAGTAGTTTGTGTGTTTTTATGTATGTTTCTACAAATATCAGAAGAGCTTTTTTAAAATCATCCTGTGCAGTAGCTTTCTTCATAGTCTGGCAAAAGGGACACACCAGATCAAGATTTTCCAGAATATGCGCTCCGCCCTTTGTAACTGGAACTCTATGATCTATGGAAAACCATCCAGGTATTAAATCACCTCCACAGTAGATACACTTGCCATTCTGGTTCTTAAACAGTATAGCAATATCCTCACCTGTACACAGCCAAGGCATGTCTTTGAAGGTAACCTTTCTGCATAACCTCTTGGATAATCTTATTTTATACCCACTATTTGTGGAATATGCCATTTTTCTCCAAAATGTTGGCGTTAGAGTTCTGTTTTCTTCGTCTCTTCTACACTGGTACTGTGTGAGGCACGCGTCACAGATGTCTGTAACTCCGCCTAATCCTGTGTTTTTTGGTTTGAACTCGCACAGCTGCTTTAGTCGTAAGCATCTTGAACACACCTTTTTGCCTTCTGCTACTAACGACTTGTTATCCTGTAAACGCAGTAATTTATTAGCATATCTGCTCCTACTACAGCTGTTGGAGCGCCGTTTTTTCTCACAGCTTGCACATAGTGTCAATCCGGATATTGCTGGGTCTCCGCAACCATTCTTGCATCTCGGTCTCTGATCTATGGGCATGCTGCTTATAGTTTGTTTATACGCGGCTCTTCTCTTGTCGGCATCGGCCTTTCTACAATGCTTACATTTGTTCTCTCTTGGTATTATCTTATCTCTACCGCAAGAACACATAGGTCTATCGTGCTCTGGCGTAGCTGCCAGAATAGCTCTATATCGCTGCGTATACTCTTGCTTATTGCGTTTACGACAAGCTGGACAGAGGTGCTTCTTAACACCATCCACTGCTCCTCCACATATCTTGCATACATTCATAAAAACTCTTTTCTACACTCTACTGGGTTAGACTATATCATAACCATGCTTCCATGGCTCAGGGCGCTCGTGTGTCCATTACCATCCACGTGGGACTCGGGACTTAGTCGTTACACCTTCAAAAGTGTTGCCACTTAAGTTTGGCTCGGGATTACCTGTATTCAACTACTACATTACATTTGTAATCATGGTAGTCAAACTTGTAGATAGGCTTCCCCCGAATTCACCCTGTTTAGAGGCTTCAACCCGCCTGTTTAAAGCCTTGGAATTTGTAGTTACAGGCAGCACAGAAGGAGCACATATTGCGCTTCCTGCCAGTCATTGTCGTTGCCGTATACCACGTATTCCTTGGTTCTGTTCTATCAATGCCGTTCATCACGTCTTCATCATCATCTTCATCGTCATGCTCGGTGCCACCCTCATTACGCGATGCCCACGTAGAGAACTCACGTACTTCCGCACCTGGCACTTCGTCAACCCGCATATGCAAACGCATTTCAGGCAGGGCCGCAAACCAGTCAGATATACCTGATTTCACTTCGTCGAATGTAATCTGCATACCATCAGCACGTGCCTGTTTGTAGAATGTTGTTACCCCCATACCTCCACCCAGGCCGAAATTCAACGATTTTGCAAGCTTCCTTTTTGGTTCTGCTTTAGGTACCAGCTCTTCTGCAAACCAGGTTTTCCACGCTGCTTTTTCATAGTCGGGCATTCGATCATCAAAGTCGTTGCCGTTGTCTATGAGTTTTAACAACCTTGAGGCCATCCAGGAGTGTACGTCTATATCGTTGTTTATCAGCACCGCAAGTTTGCTGTCTCCAAAGCGCATCAGGCAGTCTTGGGCCAATGCTGCGAGTTCCAACTGACTATAATCCGTAGAGCATATGACAAACCCTTCCGGCGCTTGTATCATATTGCGCAGATTCCAACCGTCTTTACCACCTGGATAGTTCTGTGCATTTGGGCCTGCTGATGATGTCCTACCCGTTCGCACCAGCAATTCAAATCTCGGATGGAACTTACCATCGGCGTAGATAAGCGAGTCCTTCATATAATGCTGCAGCAGATGTCCAAGATGGTCTACTTCCCAGTATTTCTGCATAAAAGGATCGGTTATTCCAGCGTCTTCAAAGCGCCACTTCTCGGATGCCCCGTATTTAGGAATTCCAGTTTTGGTCTTGTTGAGTTCCAATGCCGGAAACCTTTCCTGCATATTAGAGATATATATCCCCATATACTTATCCGGCCCTATAGCTGGAGCTGCAAACTCACGCCAGTAGTCGCGTACTCTGGCGTACATAGACAGGTCTTCGAGGATCTCAAACGAGGTGTGTCCATATAGCAACACGCTATCTGCAGCCCGCTTGAGCAGCAATGCCTCACCTTGTCGGCATAGCGTTGTCCCATCGGCCTCCAGTTGCGTAAGTCCAGCCAGTTCCTGAAACCGTATCCAGTCGCGTTTCAGTAAACTGGCACTGCGCAGCGCCTCGGAGTTGCCCAGCACAAACTCGTTCATAAATTTGTTAAAGGCGTCGAGCCTTGTAAGTGGATGCCTTGCAGTGCAGTCGAATACCAGATGCAACAGCAGCTGCCGCACATCCAGCGACTTATATGTCCACTCTTTGAACAGGGCGTACGCTTCTTCGGCGAATTTACCAACAACGGCCTTAACCTCTTCGACAGGTTTTATCTCCCCCTCTTCGCGGATCTTAGCCGGATATCCAAAGGTTTGCAAATCTTTAAGCCCCTGTGCCAGCTCTTGTGTCAACTGGGTTTTATAGTGGTTGAATATCTTGAGATTTACAGGCAGGCCGTTCCTTGTAATATTGTCCAACACAACCGATGCTTTGGATTGCAGCTCCTCGGTTGGCTGTGGCTTTATGACACTTGCAAGCAGTGCGGTTACAACAGGGTCTGCTGCTCCGTATCGTATGTGTTCCATCGACAGTTCCTGAAGCTCTCGGTTGTACGTGTATCGTACAGATCCGTCTTCTTCAGTGCCCTTTTCAAGAATGCCCTGCAAGTAAAGTTTAAATAGTCCTGCGAGTGAGAAGTATCCCATTCGCACATATCCCCTTGTGGCCAGTTCGCTGAGCTTAAAGCGCACGCCCAGGTCTACTACAAGGTCCATATCCATGCTTTCAAACAACGATTCCTCGTCAATGCACTTGGCGTCGTATGGCAGGTTGAAGTAATACTGCCTTATCTTACGCTCCTTAAGGTGCTGCATGAATGCTGGGATGTTCTCCCAAGAGACCAGCCACGATATACCTTCTCTTATGCAGAAGGCCGACACTATCACTATCTTGGGTACAAACGCCGGATCGTCCCTGCGGAAACGCTCTGTTTCAGAGTCTATTCCATAGGCTTTACCGCCCAGCACCTCACCAGGTTCCCAGACGCGGATCTCGTATGGCAGTTGTCGCTCGCCGAATTCGAGTATGTCCCGCATGGGAAATAGTTTTTTGTTTAGAAGCACTTACTTCCCTTTCAGTTTACTGTTTATGGACTGCCATATGCTTTCCCTTGGCGTAGACCCAGGGTCGTCACCAGCAACAATAACCGCATCTGCACCATTCTTGAAGTGCGGAGTTAGCCTGAATACAGTCTTCTTCGCCTTT
>JBBACV010000074.1:0-6346 GCA_041656835.1 Acholeplasmataceae bacterium
CCGACAATCGCTATTGGCGGCGGACTTACTACAAGGATGCTCTTCGTCTGGCCGGACGCAGGAAAGAGAAAGAAGGTCGCTATTCCGGAGCTAACACAAGAGGTCATCGACAGCAGACTCAAGCTCATACAAGACCTTGAGAAAATCGCCATGATAGCAGGCGAGTACAACTTTGACCCCGCTGCGAAGGAGTTCTGGATCAACTGGTACAATGCCTTCGAGGAACTGGACCCAAGAAGACTCTGCAAAGACCCGTCCTTCAATGGCTGGTACACAAGGAAGCCGTTGTTTATCTTGAAAGTCTCTACTCTGCTCGCCGCGAGTGAAAGCGACAAGCGTCTTGTCACAACAAGCCACGTGAAAAGAGCCATCAAGGAGATTGAACTCGTAGAGTCCCGCATGACAGACACCTTTGTCTCCGTTGGACGGAGTGAAATCTCTTCTGACGTTGCTACTGTAATCAAGATAGTAAACGAGACAAGAGTAATCTCCGAAAAACTACTAAAGATGCGAGTCTGGAAAGACATCGACTACAAGAAGTTCGACAACGTTATCTCCACTGCAATCTCCAGTGGATATATAGAAAGGAAACTGGAACACAATGGAAAAAGAGGATTGTTCTACTGCACTACCGAGACAGAGATCAGTGTGGATTAACGAGCTACGCTCGGCTGGAATCCCTGCACTTTCATGTCCCAAGTGGAAGCATATCGTGATACTTCCAGTATACGGACTTCCAAAGATCAAGCTAAGTATCTTTGGAAGCTGGAAAGTCTACGATAATGACCAGTACATTATGTATGGCACATTGGAGGAGTTCATTTCGTGGTACACAAAGCAAATAGAAAGGAAAAGAAATGAGTGAAGAAAACAAAGACCATCTTGCAGTCGTCAAGCAGTTCCTTGACCCAAGGAGCAAGTACCTTAACGACCCATATGCAATTGCAGCTCGCAGCGCTCTCCTGCACTACGCTTTCGACATTGCAGGCCATGATCCTGCACTTTCCATTATGCTTCAAAAGATCGTTGCAGAGGAAGTGGAACGAGAGCGAACTTTGCGGAGCACAATAGTACCTGAACCGAAGGAGGAGGTAAAGACCGGAGTTGTAATTGGAAAGACTTGTTTCAGCCCAAAGGAGTACGGAGTTCTCGCACCAAAAGACCTTCCAATGCACTGTCCTCGGTGTGATGAAGTACTGCCACCTGAGGCAGAGTACTGCCCTGAGTGTGGCTTAGACATGTATCTTGTTTGAAAGGAATCCGAAGTGCCAATACAATATGGAAAAGACTCGAAGGGAAATTTTGTTCGTTGGGGAAACTCCGGGAAGAAGTACTACTACGACGCGGAGTCTGACAGGAGCCGCGAGGCTGCACGTGGGAAGGCGTTAGAGCAGGCCCGCGCAATAAAAGCACATGAAAGAGGAGGAAGGACATGATAACTGAATCTACTCTTTACTTAATAACAAGACTTGATAGTATAAACAAAGTATTTCAACTACTAACAGTAGTATCCTTAATGGCAATTGCCTGTATAGGAACTCTTTTACTATTCCACAAAATAGAAGATCGTATGGAAGAAGTAGAAAACATAAAATGCTTTCTTAAATACCTTAAAGTTTCTACAATGGTACTTGCTTTTAGCGTACTTTGCTTAGTCCTCATACCTACTACAAAAGAAGCAATTGCAATTTATGTAATACCAAAGATTGCAAATAACGAACAGCTACAAAGTATCTCTACTGGCACACTAAATATAGTAGAGAATAAGTTCCAAGAGTGGATTAACGATCTTGTTAAGGAAGAAGACGAATGATGTACTACCTATACTCCGCCGCACTTGTCTTCGGAGTCCTTGCAGTCTTCTTTGCAGTCCTCGCGTATGTGCTAACACCAACACCAAGATGCGAGATTATAGGAGAGCAGTGCGATCTTGCTCCATTTGGTGAGTGGTGTCTTGACTGCAAACACTATGAAAGGAAAATAAAATGAATCCAACTAACTGGGAAGTGCAGTCCAAAGTAATCGGCGCGAAGATGAAGGTGATTGAAGCAGAGCTTCTTGGAATGACAGCTGCGAACTCGGAGCGAGTTTACCAAGGTCAAGCAATTGCGTATGACAGCGAGTGTTTTCTTGAGAAAGTAGTGGAGCTAAAGGAACTCGTTCACGAGCTTAGCGAAGTTGCGAAAAGTCACTCCGGGCTTTAGCTCGTTCTTCTACTTCGAGTTCGTGGAGCAAAGGCTGGAACACTGCACAACACGCACGAAGTGCAGCTTCCGGCCTTTCTTTTCTCCACTCTTTCGTTCCTTTGTTAATCTCTTCCACAAGTGGCTGAAGTGCAACACGAACCTTTTGGTTCACTGGAGTCCACCCCACTGTTCTGCCATAGCAAGTGCAATGCCAGGATACGTTCTACTTCTTGCTTTCTTCCTTCCTTTCGATGAAATAGAAAGAATTCTTTCCTTCCTACCAAGTACAAGCTCAGTTGGCTTTAGCCGTGGAAGGTTCTTCAGCCACAGGCAAGTAGCTTTTTGCTCTCCGTGCCCGAATTGCCATGGCTGCACTATTTGTGTTGGCTTCTTCCAAAGCGTTGACATAATTCCAACTGGATTCTCTACTGCGATTCTCGGAAACTTTGCATGTGCAAGCCGCAGGAAGAAGTCTATCGCCTCCTGTTGTCGCCCATCTGCTCTTTTCTCTGCGAAGTACCTTGCTCCGGATACTGCAAGACAGTCACATGGCGGATGTGCAATCATAAGGTCGAAGTCCTCTTCGAGCAAATCTAGTACATTACCTTGGTAGTGCGGCCCAGGGCGCTCACTACGTAACAAGTCACACGAAATTGCATCGTGCCCGAGTGCAAGAAAAGCATCACGTACAATCCCACTAAATTCACATGCAACAAGTACCTTCATCGAATGAGCTCCCAGTGTACGAGGTCGTTAAAGTTCTGGTCGTTGACAAAGGTGTCTGAATCCCAGTCTCCGCCCCACCTAACTGCAATCTTCATCTCTCTTGCGAACTGCGTGACCTGTCCTGCGAAGTAATAGTACCTCTGTACGTCTTTGTAGTTCACTGGGTACGGACTAACATCTACTGCCAAGGACGGAGTTGTGTTGTGCCTACTTCGCGGCCACTGCAACTTTGACCTGCCAGCTGCATACGCCGCGTCTTGTGCTTCCTTCCCCCGGTGTCCGCACTCCACAGTACAGTCAAAGAACTTCACTACCTCCAAGAACAGCTGCTGCAAAGCAATATCGCACGTCAACAATCTCGCCAAGGAGACCTTACTAAACTTTGCCACCGCGCCCTCCTTTCCCGCTGTCACAGTGATCCTCCATGTACCTCTTTACCTCACCCATAAAGTACGCGACTTCCTTATTCCAGTCAGCCTTGTCCTTTATCATAGCACAAATCAAGTCGAGCTTCCTTGCAATCTCCGCTCGGAAGTTCTGGTGTGCTTTCAGTGTAATAAACTTGCAGTTCATGCAGGCAACAAATAGAGCAGAAACAGAAGTTGCCACTGCAACCACAATAGCCATGAGCTTAACAAATCCAGACAGATCAACCACAATAAGAACCTCCGCTACAGAGTCTGAACTCCTGCAAGATTGTCAATTAGAATGCAGACCGCATCTGCGAAGTACCTCGTGTCTCCGTCAGCATCCAAGTACGTTCCCTGCACTGTAAGAACTCCAGTCGCCTGTGCAGCCTGTGAAACCACAAGGTCTGCGTAGTCAAGTTTAATTGTAATTTCCGAACCAAGATCATCTCCAGTAACTTCTACTTTCTGCCTACTGTTTAGTACGTTCCCGTAGATATCGGACCAAGTCCAGTAGAATGTAACTGGAGTCACCGGAACCGGAGTCTCTTCGTTACTTAGCAAAACCACTGTAACATCGTAACTCCCGCGCTCCTTCGCTACTACACCAAGCGTTTTGAGTGCCATGTTCCCCCGCAAGTGTGATGGATCAAGCCAGCTATCTCAGTGTTCGGCACAACATACTGCCTCACAATCTCTCCTGTCTTAAAGTGAATGTCGGTCATGAAGCTGAGTTCCCCATTACTCCAGCCGACAGCCCACTCTTGTACCTTATGCCTCGTGCCTTCCCTCCACTCCTGCCCACCCCATCTGTAGACTACGAAAAACTTGAAGTCCGAGTGCTTGCAGTGAGTCAAGTACTTCTTCTCCCTAATATACGTAACCACTGCAACCACTCGATCCCACTCTAACAGTCTCCAGTACTTCTCACGCGAGTCAGCCACCACGCCATCTGCAAAGTAGTACTCTTGGTACCGATTCCGGTACACATTATCAAGTGCAAACACTTCCATGCTTCCTCTCCTCTTTAGCTGTACGCGTACTTGAAAGAGAACTGAAGTTCGTACCCGGACGTAGTCCCTTTGTACGTGCCAGTAGTCTCACTGGCTGCGATTGCCAAGTACAGGGCGAACATCACAACATCGTCGGACGTAGTACTTAGTGCCATGCTGGTTCCTTCGTCCGTCGGGTACACGTTCTGCGAAGCCGGCTCAGTCTCGTCCAGCGTCGCCCAGGTGTAGCTCCCCACAACTCCGTTCGCCACGTAGTTCTCCGTGAGACTCGGGCTTGCATTGTCCCCGCCGGAAAGAGGCTGGTACTTACATACACTTCCAGCCTGATCGAAGCCGTTGCTGCTCATCCACAGTTTGAACGCTTCCACTGTGGTATTCCCGCCATCTGCCGTGATATCCCACAGCATCGTGAGAACACCAGAGTTGGCGGCGCCACCACTGATGTCGATGGTTCCGAAATCTGCTTCGTTGCCAGCTCCAGTGGAAATCACACTCTGTCCACCAATTGCCGCAAGTCTCTCCGCTGCCGTGTCCACAGCAGTCGTTGCAGTAGCTTGCGGAATCAGTCTAAATCTTGCAGTTGGTTCAGCCATAATCTACCTCCATCATTCAAAAGTTATAGTTGTTGTACTACCAGTAAAACTGGCAAAAGGTGCACTTCCTGAGAAAGACAAGACAACTTCGCCCTGCACGTAGTGCGCCACAATAAACTTTCCATCGAACAAGTTCTCTGGCATCGGAACTTCCAGTTCCACAAGGCCATCGAACAGACCTGTTGTCTCGTCCTTAATACTTGCAAGCCCATCAAAGGAACTTGTTCCGCAGTATACTATGCCGACACATCCATCAAAGAGTCCAGCAGTAGACAGCTGCACTTGTGCAGAGCCGTCAAACAGTTCTTCTCCTGTACTCGATATGCGACATGCTCCGTCGAACTCCAGCTCCGCCGCGCTCGCAACTTCAGCCGCGCCGTCAAAGTTTCCACTTACACTTGTTTGCAGCTTTGCTGCTCCGTCAAACAAGTCACTTGCACTGCTTCCAATCTGTGCAAGTCCATCAAAGACCAAGCTTCCACTATCCTTGACACTTGCACTTCCGTCAAACAAACTACTTGCACAGTTCTGTACTTCTGCAAGCCCATCGAAGTTGTCCGCTCCAACAGATTGCACACCTGCGCTGCCGTCGAAGACACTTGTCGCCTCGCTGCCTAAGACTACAAGTCCATCAAAGTAGCTTCTCACACTCCCAGCAACAACAATACTTACTTCACCGTCGAACAAGTTTGTTGCAACGTCTTGAACCACAACGAGACCGTCAAAGACTCCTGTTGCTTGCAGGTACAAGTACGCCGAGCCGTCAAACAGGTCTGACCCGCTACTCTTGACTCGCCCAAGGCTGTCAAAAACACCCGTAGCCTGTATGCACAACTGTGTGCTGCCGTCAAAGTTCCCAATCACACTATCTTGTACACTCACACTCCCGTCAAATAATCCTACTGCACCACTTTGCACCTGTGTGAGTCCATCAAAGTAGCTTACTCCACCACTACCTAAAGTCACAAGACCGTCAAAAATCTTAACTCCCGCACTTTTAACAACTGCACTTCCGTCAAATAAGTCACTGCCACTATACTGTACTCCTGCACTACCATCAAACAACGTCGAAGCAGCCGACTTTACTACCGCACTTCCATCAAACAACTTCGTTGTTCTACTTCGAACCTTCACAATTCCGTCAAAGAGTCCAGTGTCACAAACTGCTTCCGGCCCTCCCCAAACTTTCGGAATGTCATAGTAGTTTGTCACTGACTCAGCAGAATGCCCCTCAAAGCAATCTGTTGACGTTGGAGTACCATTAAAAGTGTAATCCCACATCGCTGGTGCAGTACCCTGCACTCCAGTAAAAGGCCCTGTTAGCTTGAAGCACTCAGTAAAGTTTTGTGTTGGAACAGGACTTGCAAATCGTGTAATTAGCCCGTCACCAGCGTAGAAAATTCGTGAGTTAAGAGTAAGCT
>JBBACV010000075.1:0-6344 GCA_041656835.1 Acholeplasmataceae bacterium
GCGCTGTTATCCGAGTTACTGAACCGTAGCCTGCCTCTAATCAACCTTACTTCATCAGCAAGCATAACGTAGTCGTGCCAGTACTTCGTGTCTGTACGTGAAGGTATGAGGCACACAACAGTAGCTCCGTACACAGACGACCAATACGCTTTCTTGATAAAGTTCGCGATATCAGAGTATGGCGGGTTCAACCAAATGGTTCCACCCTTAGCCTGATTGATCCAGTTTATGTTCTGCCACTCTTTCCCACAGTATCGTGACCCGCATTTAGAGTTTTCCCGTGTAGCAGCTGCATCAAACGTGAAATGAAACTCTTCGTCTAACAGGTCGAACAACCATTGTGGTGTCTCCCATTCGTCACTCTGTTTTGAGAACATTACTTTGTTCATGGTTTTCACTCGATTTTTCCGTTAGATATAATGACTATCTTTAATGGTACTTTGTATCGGTACTCGAACATCTTTTTCTTCATCTTGAACACGTCCGTCATCGTGCCTCTCGAACCTTTAACGTCAACAACTTCTTGTCTGCCGTCAGGGTATCGTACAACATAATCAGCCACATAGGTAATTGGTCGTACTTTTCTTCCAGTCTCAGGACTCCGGTATCCATCCTGTAACGTAAAAGGTACCTGACACTCGAACGACGTGACACTACCCGCCTGTTCCATCTCCGTAAGGTGAAGGTAATAGGATACTTCTGCTTTTGAGTCGAACGTTCGTCCGTCAAGTTCTACCTTCTTGTTGTTGTATTTGCTCCTGTTACGACGTTTAGATGATTTCGCCATACGTCTCTACACAATATTCCCGGAACGCTTTCCCTAACCGGATAAGTTCGTCGTCGCCGGGACAGTACTGATCGTTCCACCTGTCGTACACCATCTTCGTATCGGATTTCGTGTTCTCCCAGATCGACATTATATGTTCCGGGTCGAACAGTTTCCCCGTATAGTTCCTGATAGCGTCGTCCATCTGGTACTGATCGATACTTGTCCACCCGTGGATACAGGCTGAACAGAACCACCCGAACTCGTGTAACGTCCTGTGCATAAGAGGGTATGCGCCTCTTAGTTTTGCACAGTCTATCAGGATGATGTTAAGGTCTTCTTCGTCGTCCGGCACACGAACCGTCTCACTTTTCGTTCAGTTTTCTCAGTTCTTTCAGGATACTGTACTGTATAGCGCAGGCAAGCATCGTGTAGTCAGGATACTTCGATATGAACCTACCGAGTTCCGGGTCTTCACGCATCTGTCTTTTTAGATCGACTGGTTCGTTTGGTTGTGATGTTGTTGTTTCTTCTTTCTTTCTTGGTGGCATTGGTCTTCATCTCCTCCCAATTGGTTACTAACACTTTCTCTATGACATCGGCATCTTTCCCGCACTTCGGACAGGGGATAGTGTCACCAACGTCGTCAGGATAATCGTAGGTACAGAACGTATAAGAATCATTACATTCGTCACAGTCTACCGTAATCTTCAGAACCATCTTGCATCATCTCCTTCAACCGCAGAAACTTCTCTGCTTGGTGACGAGACACAGGGATACCTTCTTTGAGACATTCTCTGCTGAGAGACACCTTGTCAATCTGTTTATCGTGTCTCGACATGTTGATATAGATTCTTTTTATCGAGGGTATATAAGTGTCTCTGACATCTTCGCACAAGATTGCTCTGTCGATAGCTTCCCGTACAACGTCAGAGATAGTTCGTCTTGGTAACGACTTCATGTACTCTTCCTGGTCTTTGAACAGGGTCATGGTGACACGAACAAGTCCACCTCGTTCTTCTATCTTTTTCATTGCATAAGAGAATGGGGAGTGTGTGACCATAAAAGTTGTGATTTGCGATGTTAGTGTGTGAGTATCGGGAACCCGATTTTGTATATATGTAGTGTGTAGTGTAAAGTGTGTGTGTGTGTGTGTGTATGTGTGTGTAGTCTGTTGTAGTGGTTAGGTTGTGATTGTATATATAGTTAGTTAATTAGTTTATTATATCAGATCAAGATCAGGATCAACCGCGCAGATCACGATCAGAGAGGTAGGGGTCAACACCCGAAAAAGTGGTTCACACACTCCTATACTGCGATCAAGACTTCTTGATAGAATCTTTGATAGGAGGGAAGTAGTATCTGCCTGTTCTGGACAATTCGTCGATATACTGTTGAGTTTTCAGCCTGTCCCAACCCTGTTCTTCCATCTTGTCTACTACAACAGATATCCTGGCGACACCAGACTCGTTAGAACAGGTAGTTATCATCTCTTCAAGGTCACGGAACAGGTCACGTTTCATCGTACTCATCTTTGTAGTGATCTTGTCGATATCAAACTGTTTCGTGACAGGATCGTAGGCTACATGTTTCAGGCAACTGTCAACGATCTCTACTACCATCTCGGCGTCTTTACTGTCAACCGTATCAGACAACCTCATCCTTGCAGCCGATTCGCTTAACCGTCTTAACGCATCTAACTGTCGTGCTGTGATAGGGATCGCTTTATGCTGTTTCGCAAGTTTCCGTATACTGAGGTAATACGACTTCAGTACGGTCTTAGCGGCAGCAGACAGGGACGGGTTGATCTGTTTCGCAAACGATATGTATTTCCTCATGAACTCTGGCGACAGGGAATCTATGTCACCGTCGTGGTTAGACAGGATAAAATCGGCGATGTTACCGTCTTTCTCCTCGTCCGGTTGATCCTTCATTAAAAATATAAGGTCAAATCGGGATAGTAGTGTAGGAGGCATATCAATTTGTTCTGCAATATCGAGAGTAGCATCAAACCTGCCAGTTGTGGGGTTAGCAGCGGCAAGGATACTGCACCGAGCCATAAGAGTAGTGTTAATACCCGCCTTTGCGATGCTAATTTTCTGTTGCTCCATGCCTTCATGCAATGCACTCCGGTCTTCCTCCCGCATCTTATCAATCTCGTCGACGATGAGATGACCTTTATCACTGAGAACTATAGCCCCTGCCTCGATTGTCCAGCCGCCAGAGGGATCTTGAACGGCAGCAGCTGTGAGTCCTGCACGAGACGATCCTTTCCCACTCGCCCGGACACCTCTGGGACAGAGCTGGAAGACACCTTCGAGTAACTGGCTCTTCGCTACACCCGGATCGCCAAGTATCAGGATATGGGTATCACCCCGTTTGAACGTGCCGTCACGGTTTCTGTGCCTGACACCACCGAACAGCTGTAACAACACGGCTTTCTTGATATCGGTGTAACCGTATATGCTCGGCGCGATTGACCTGATAAACACGTCAAGGTAATCATCTCGTTTCGCGACTTCGCGTATCAACTTCTCGTCATTTTCATCGATCTTGATCTCGTCAAAGTCCTGGTCGTTCAACTCGATCATGTTACCCTCAAACACGGTGTCTATCACAAGGCTACCACGTTTCGTATGGAGCGGTTTGAGAACGCCGTTGACAATCAGCCGGTTACCAGCAGTAACTTTGCCGCAGAGGTCACCAGTGACGTATACAGACACGTCAGCAGGGACTTCACCACCACGTAACTCGTCAGGTCGTTCCTGCACCCGGACAGACTGATAGTCTACCATCTTACACTTGTCAGGTAACAGGTTCCATTTCCCGTGTTTACACGAGCAGGTATCAGGGAAGTCAGTTAACAGGGAAGACTGTTCGATGGTTTTCCGTTGACGGCAACTCGAACATTCGAACACCGCTACTGTTATAAGCGGTTTCACGGTAGACACGCTTCTCGCTATCCCGGTAAACGACAGGAACTTACCGATCTTGTCTGATCGGATGTCTCGTATAGGGACTTTCCGAGGGAAGTTCACGAACCGGACACTTTCCGGGTTACACCCTAACTCTTTCAACGCGGATCTCACGTACGACACGCAGTCTGCGTACCTGTACACTAACGACTCAAACAACGTGGTGTTCAACTCGTCAACGTTAATCAACAGGGAAGTCTCGACACCCGAACTTACACGCGCGACAAGCTGTTTCCTGTTGTTCAGGAACTCTAACCATAACGCATGGTAGTCTATGACTTCGATGGTATCGTCTTGTTCCACGATTTGAGTGGTGGGAATCGAACCCACACTAACCGTTCACTCAACTATTCGCCCAATATCCAATCGGGCAGACTACCAGTATTCAGTTTGTGTTTGCTCACCTCATACAATACGTTTGCCAGTTGAACAATATACTGGTTAAGTTGTCTATCAATCTCGCTCTCTGTGTTCATCTTCTTCGATACGATCTCAACCGCGCACTTCAAGCACGTCTGCCAGAGTATAGCATCGTTAGTAGACGGCGACCTGCCGCCTGACCTTCCACCACCACCAGCATTAGAGAACGTCTGTTGACCACCACCACCGCCGCCACCCGCTTTCTCAAGCGTCTTCACGAACCGGACGACACCGCCCGCGTCAATAGAAATCTCTACTTTGTCACCAACCGCAAGGTGAGGTAACACCTTCGCTTTCAGGTTATCAGAAACCTGGAACGGCGTCTGAGCTGAATCGTTTGGTTTCCACGCTATACCGATGAACCCGCCAGCCGTGTTGACTGACGAGATCCATCCTTCTTTCTTCTCGTAATTATTCATTTTCTATCACCTCAAAAGGTATATACACGTCCCTAACGCTACAAGGAACAATATCAACCCTATACCACCGAACATAGTATAGAAGAAGTATACCGCGCAGTAGATAAGGACAAGGTAGAACGCTACCAACGACAACGATACTGGTAACGCTCCACCACTCATACTAACACCTGTAAACTCCTGACAAGAACCGTCTCGCCGTTCCGTCTGATAGACTCTTTCGGATACTGGTTTGGACACACAACGTCAGACCGTTGCGCGTAAACCGCTACCAGATACGACGTGATATACATTGTCCCCGGTTCAGGATCAGGCAGTCCGGTTATCTCATCGACAACCGTAATCTTATACTCAACACCGTCCTCTTCACGAACCACGTCCTGATGCGTCTTGATCCGTGCAGGTTTCACGCTTTTGGGTCGGATAATTGATTTTATCGAACCGTCTGTTAGCTCGACATTAATAACTCTGTCATCTGTTAAGTTTACGAGTTTCATAGTTCTGTTTCTCCTCCTTCAATCAATGTCATGACCCAATCGAGAGCGTCGATCCAACCCTCCATATACGTGCCATCATCTTCTTCAATACATTCGTATTCGTCTTTATGATTATAAAAATCATGGAGTCTGGAAACCTCAACACGAACACGATCGACCAAATTGACCAAATCCATGTGATTCCAACTCCCTCATCATACGATACACCCCAAGTTTTCCCTGTAACTGCGGCGATATGATATCGTCTGCTTCGACACAACCGGCTTTCTTCATACGCATCGCGTGAACATCAGTGCCATCACCAATACCACCGGCTTTCATAACCATCGTCCTCTGTATCGGATCTTTGAACGGGATGATATGAGCAACCTCGTGACCAGCAACTGCGTCTATATACGCGCTCTGTATGTAATCCGGGTCGCTGCTTTCGCTTATCATCTTCATCACGTCTTCATTAAAAATGATAACGACATCGGATGTCATGTTAGACTGAGCGCAACCGGCAACTGCGTTATACATATGTTCCATATCGGGCGTATCATCGGGTTTGCACACCCTTACATGGATCTCCCGATCGTCCACCTCTAACCGCCGCGCGTATTTCTTCACGCTGGTTATCGCTACCTGTTCAAGCTCGTTCATGTTCATATCGCGATCAGTCCTGCGGTATAAACGATCCTTCACGGAACACGAACCCTGTCGCACTTATCCTGCCAGTATCGGGGAACAGTAACAGTTCTGTCCTACCGTCAACATCAAGCGTCAGGTATTGTCTGTCAGTATTGTCAATCGTCTCTTTTCGTAACAAAACGTGTATCACACGCTCGTTCCCCATATCGTCAGTAATAACAACTGCCGTAGGGACACCTTTTGTCTTCTTTTTCAAATTCCTCGGTTTTCCAACCATTTTTACATCACTTCCTTTAAGTTTTAGTTTTTGTTATTCGTCTTGCTGTTCAATTAAATACCCCTAAAAAGTATAGGGATAAAGGTAGTTATCAGTAAGCAGTGAGGTCTGCTTTACCTTTATACACCGCTGAAACATGGAACAGAACCGGATTACCAGTACGTATTACCAGCCGAGTCCCCAAACTGTACCTATCCAGTACAGGGGAGTAGTCTACCTGACCGTTAAATGTTTTTATAGAGTCTACTATCATCCCTCCTTTTATCTGATGTTTTTGATGGGTAACGGCACTGCGAGTCCCTATAGGTAACTATCCGTGTTTTTACGTGTTGACCCATCATACATGTTCACTCTCTTGGT
>JBBACV010000076.1:0-6315 GCA_041656835.1 Acholeplasmataceae bacterium
TCCGCTGGGCAGACTTATATCCGAGTGCATACACCATAAACACACCTATGTAAGGGGGGACAACGTTCATGAGCTATTAGCATCCAAAGAAGGTGGCACGAAAATAATCTTCTCGTGCCTTGACAACCACAAAAGCAGGAACATATTAAGTGTCTATGCCAAGCACTGCAAATCCAATATATGGATGGCGACGGGCGGCAATGATTACGAATATGGTCAGGTGTTCCTGTACCGTAAAAACAAGGTGGGCAGGGCCTATGTGGAATTGGATCCTGCGCCCCATGATATGTATGAATGCATACGCGATCCAAAAGATAAGGCGCCGTTCGAGATAGGGTGCGGAGAGGACACAGGCAGCATGTCGCAATTGGCGCTGATAAATAACATAGTGGCAATGGCCATGCTTAATGCATTCAGGTTGACATACTTGAATATAGACCTGAATGGCTTGGGCGGCAGAGACAATCGGTTCGACGTATCAATAAAACCGGCGGATACGTTTTTCATCAAAACAAACAGCACGTATTACAAACCAATAACGAAACCAACAGAACAAACAGAACCAACAGTAAAGGAAACAACAGCATGATCACAGTCAAAAAGGGAATCAACAGCACCAACACGCAGTACACCGGAAACGTCGCAGGCCTCAGGGCATTGCTTAAGGATCTCTTCGGTATCGACCCGGTTGACCGGGCGTTCGTGGACGGAGTGGAAAGAGACGAAGCATTCGAAGTCACTGACGGTATGGAAATATCGTTCCAGAACACCAGGGCGGTATGCGAAAAGGGCGCGGTAAGCTGCACCTACAAGGACCATTCCATAACCGGCAACTACGGCGGACACGCCTTGGACCATTTTCTGGATGCTCTGGAAGACGTCTTCGACTTTAATGGCGTAAGAGAAGCAGGCCGGCTCAAAATAGAGCTTAACGGTGTAGAAACCGACGAGTACGAAGAGGTCGAAAACGAAGATGGTGATTTCGACTCAGAGTGCATCATACTCGATAACGATGACGAGGTAGTACTCTCTGAAATACCTGTGACCACAAGAGCTACGTCAGGCACAGTCCAGGTATCCTATGGCATCAACAGCACCAGCCTCAGCACACTGGTAGGGCAGACAGTCCAGGAGGCGTTTCACGGCGTTAAGGCGCTGTTGCAGCTTGCGGACGTAAACCACGTCAAGCCCTCCGTCAATGGCAGTGAAGCCAGATGGGACAAAGTGCTCGGCGGTGGCGACGTTCTGGTGTTCACCAACACAGAGTCAGTCTGTGAAAAAGGTATTCTGGCCTAAGCAGGCCTGAGGGTTGTGGGGGTGCAACAAACACCCCCACTGGCCTTAATACCATGAAACTACCAGATGGAAGCGTGTTAGTAAGACACAGACTTTTCCCCGAGTTCAACAAGGTCTCAACCAGTATGATGGCGCCTCCGGACTGTAGACTTTACAAAAACCAGGACTTGCATAAATCCCAGTTTGTAGACAACAGGGCGCTGTTCAGAAGCAAATCTAATAAGGGGCGTAAAAAGGGCATACTCTGGAGTGGCATAAAAGCCTGCTATAATATATGCATTCCGACGCCCAATGTGGGATTTGGAATGGAGCCCAAACTGTTCTATAAAACAGCTCTTCTCGGCTGTCAACTCGGTACGTACTCACCTTCAGATGTTTCTGGTTTCTTTTTCAGAAATGTGTTTGATAAATGCACCATTAACGAATACACATTTCCATCGCACACGATTCTGAACATAGCCACAAGGGGCAGCACAATAGTGTTCAAGAACTGCACATTCAAAAAGAATGTGTTAATCCACTCGGATGTCAAGTATACGTGCGTAAAATGCACCGGTAGCCCTATACCTTATAATTATACAATGTTCAATGACGCACTAAAGCATATGGGGCTGTTGAATGCTGATGAAGATAACGGCGATTTTACGATATATACGTTGCTGAGGACAGTTTATGCGGCAGAAATAAGGAACGCAATAAAGGCATCCGAGACAGCGTATTTGTTCCTCACAGATGTGTTGCACAGTCTCGCAGCGGGTCGCACCATGATAAGGCAGAGCCTGCTGGTGCGTAACAAGGAAGTCAAACACTTGTGCTTGTGTGCGCTACAGACAGGGCTTAAACAGTATCCTCTTCAAACACACAACAATGCCATCATAGCCAGAGCCGTTATAGACACGACACTCGAACCGGTGGCTTTGCGAACTCCACTTCCAGGCAATGATTTAGACCTGTGCTCGGACATAACGTACTGCGGACATATAGGCACAAAAATGATTCTCAGTGATGGTATATTATTTGCGACAGCGGTTGTAGAACCGATCATGCAAAAATACCAAACAACCGAGATCGTGATTCAGAATTCAGTCGTTTCCGTACCAGGATTAATCGTTATGCTGTCAGGGGTACAGGAACCAAAACCTGTGATAGTCTTAAAGAATTGCATATGCATTAATAGGCAATACTGTATCAGCGCTCCAGATCCGAGCATAGTCTACGATAATTGTGAGCAGTTTGATTTGACTGAGCTTCTAGAGTACGGTTTGAGTTACAATGCAAGATTACTACTGGCATTGCACCACAACTGTCCTTATATGCAAAACACAATAACAGATGTGCTCAAATTGGAATCGCTTCAAGGTATACCAACAGAGCCGTGTAACGTGTGGCCAGAAATAACATTCCCATTCACAAAGAAAGGCGAGAAAGATGAATAAAGAATTGATTAAAGATGAACTGTACGCTATTGCGTCCGATGTGTTTGCATGCGATGGCACCAAAGCCTATGCAAGATGTAAGGCTCTGGCACAGGCGCAACTCAAGGCCCTGCCGCAGAATATAACCTCGCTAGATCACGCCAAGATCTACATCGATAATATGCTTATCGCAGCGTCAGGCGAACATGTTACAGATCAGACCGCAGCAGTCTGTCTGCATGAGGCCATGAAGACTCTGCTCGGCATATCCTTGCAGCAGGATCGATTATCGGTATTGCTCAGTGACGTAAAGACACCTCCGGCATATGAGCCCTTCTGTGAGAAGCCGGTAGGCAAAGAAAGCATATGAACCAGAACCCCTGCATACTGTGCCTTGACATAGCGATGCGTAATATTGGTGCTGCAATCCTGCAGTGGAACACCGTTGCGCTAGATTTTGTATCCGGCAGTGTGCTTGTAACCGATGCCGCCACAAAGGAAGATCGTAAAGAGCATACCAAGGCATCCCTCTATGTTAAGGATTCCGCATATCTCTATGAGCAGCTGCATAAGCTTGTTGCAGGAAAGGAAATAGGGCTGATAGCCGGCGAACTGCCTTTGGGGGCCCAGAGTGCGAGCGCAGCCATGTGCCTGGGAGTATGCTGGGGACTTATGGGCAGCCTGATAGCGTCATTCGATAATATCCCATATGTGTGGGTAACCCCTACTGAAGTCAAGAAGGCCATGTGCAGTAAAAAAACTGCTACAAAAGAAGAAATGATGAACTGTGCTGGTTTCCTTTATCCTGACAGCCTGGTACCGTTCATGCGGCATGGCAAGCTGCTTAACAGATACGAGCATGTCGCAGATGCCATAGGTGTAAGCCTGGCTATACGCCAGACCACCGAATTCAAACACTACGTGGCGCTGTGCGAAGCGATTTCGAAAAAGGTATGACCTTGTAGTATATTCTTAAAAACAGAGGTACGCACAATGGGTGGAATATCTACAGTAGCATGGAACCTGCCATTTCTCGTAGCGGATGGGCTGGATGTCATTGACTCCACTAAGCTTCCTGCTGAAGCAGAAGCACAGCAAAAGCTGTACAGCGATGTGGAGCAGACGATGGACAGCAAACGGCGCACAAGGGCAATGGCCGCTATAGCCACGGCATTGGCCGGTACAGCAATAGGGTTTAAGTTGAAGGGCACTCTAGGGGCATTGGCTGGTGCAGGTATAGGTAGTGCTGCTGGATATGAGGGTGCAAGGCAGATACAGAAGTACGCCCTGCTGCCGCTCATCCCTCTAGCTGTCGTTGGTGGAGGTTCGGCCGCAGCAGCAACAGCTACTCCAGCTATAGTCAGTGCCGCCTTGGCATTATTGGCCTACTACGGACCAGAAATAGCTGAGAAGGGTATAGGTCAGCTTAAGAGCAGCCTAGGTTCTGGATTCGAATCGGCTATGGGTGCAAGACAAGGGTTGCAGGAGACGAATATACGCAGCCGCAACCTGGCAATGAACAGGTTGGAGCGCGAGGCCTTGAAAGCCTCCGGCGGAATAGCCGCAGGGGGGTTAGGCGGCTACTTGGCTGGAAAGGGCATATCCAAGTTGACCGGAGGCGGCAAGAGTATGCTGCCCACATTAGGTGCTCTTACAGGCATCGGTGTCGCCGGGTATCTGGGAAAAGACAAGTTGATGGACTACGTTAAAAACATGTAGCCCTAGAACATACAGTTTGATAAACATAAAGCTCGCAATTATGCGGGCTTTTTTATTGTAATGAAAGGAGCCAGGAATGTGAGTGGACAGCCTGAACGAAAAGGACGATTGCTTTCTGAATTGGGGGCTATCGTAGATAACAACATATCGTCCTCAAAAGGGGATGCCGTGTTGGCAACAGAGATAAACGGCGAGGCATACAGCAAAGTACGCGCCGCCAGAGAGAGGGCAGCCAAAAATCCGGTTGTGCACGCCCCAGAAGCAATAGAGGAGCTGCCGGATATACCTGAGGTATTTTCTGATGCAGCTACGGAAATGCCCGTGGCAAAAACACCGACACGACGTACAAGGTCCAAGCAGCAGGTACTGGTGCAGGCTCCGCCACTGCCAGAAAAATCCGTGTCGGTGACATGGCACACGTCAATGGGGCCGATAACAGCCGAGTATGAGGAGGCAGTAGTAGGCACGTCCTGTGTGGTGCTGGTACTTAAACCTAAGGCAATACAGATGTTCGTACCTGCAGTAACTACGACAGAGGACACAGCGTATCCGGAAATAGAGGTAGGTGGCAGTAGGTACAAGGTAATCAATCTTGGGCACTCTGCTAAATTGTTTGGAAAGACAATACACATATTTGCGATAACAGAATAATAACAAAAGGGAATTTCTCAATGATATACGCTAGACCTCAGATATTCTTCGACGAAGAAGCCCCAGCGCAAGACGATGGCTACGCACAAATAGTGGATGCCGTGGCAAAGATGCCAGGTGGAACTATCATGCAGAAACTCGATGTGCTTATGCATAAGGCGTTGGACCCCGCTGAGCAGTTCATAATAAACGCAGTGTGTGTAGACAACACCTCGGTTGCAGACCTGTCCAGATCGCACAATATGTCAAAAATCGCCATAGAAGAAGTAAAAGCAAGGGGGCTTTTAAAGCTCCGTGAAAAAATAGGGGGCAAAGCATGAAAGAACAGATTCTTGAACAATTTATTAGGGCAGTGGAACAAGTACGATCAGGCGCATGGGACCTTAAGATGTCCAGTTTCGAATCTGATAATGACGGGCGTGAGATACGTTTGACCTTTACAGCAAGACAGGCCGGACTTCCAAAAGAGGTGCTGGAAGGGCCAGTCAATTGTCCACCAGAACCAGGGCTTGAGCCACTGTCCTCAAAAGACACCTCAGCAGAAGATACTGTAGAGCCAATGGGCGAGCAGCAAATAACACAGACAGTTGAGTCTGCACATACTGTAAGAAAGCCCAAGAAAATATATCCTACCGAAGCGGAACGCCCTGAATATCTTCCAGCAGACACACCAGTTCGTGCAAAATTCAGAAACTTGGTAAGCATTCTGCCGAATGATATGAAGTATATAGCCAACGCCTCTGGTAAGGGCATTACGGGTATTGCAGCCATATTTGGTCTTCACGCACCTTGTAAACACGCGACAGCACAGCTCATAGCCAATGCTGCAGTAAGTTGCGGTTACGGCATCACAGCAGACCAGATATGTGATGGTTATGATTCTAGGAGCCGATATATGGGTAGAACGCCCAAGTCAAAGTGGCAGAAAACCTATGCTGCCGAGAACAAGGACGTAAGGCGGAATCATGAACAGAAGTACGCTGCACGTGTTGAAGAAGGCACACTGACGGCAGATGAAGCACATAAGCTCGATACACTGACAAAGTGTGTACGGCCATTTGACAGGCCTACTAGACTGTACCCGGAAAGATCTGAAGTTCCGGCCACCAAAAGACTGGCAGTAGCTTTGCCGTGGGAAAAACAGAAGAAAATGGCTGCTTTGTCTGGTATGGGCCTGAATACGATATATGCCATGATGCATATGAGGAAGCATGTTAGTGCCAGAGCCGCACGG
>JBBACV010000077.1:0-6200 GCA_041656835.1 Acholeplasmataceae bacterium
ATGTAAAGGTAAAATAAATAGAAATACTAATAACGGTAAAAATTAGTTTTAAATAAAAGATTTCCCAAAAAGTTTTTTTAAGTAAAAATAGGTCTTCTTTAACTTGGGAGATCTTTTTAGTCCCATAAAAATATACCCCAAATAATGCAAACTGACTAAAGTATGTAACAATTGAAAAAGAGTAAGTATAAATACCTACTCCTTCCGTTTTCAAGGTATTAGATACATACGGAATTAATATAATCGGAATTAAAACTATTAACAATTGGTAAATTATATTATAAATAAAGTTTTTAGTAACACTCATTTATTAATACCTTTTTAAATTAATTATAACTTATCTTTATTTTTTCTTTCATTTTCTTTTAAATATTTTTTTCTAAGTCTAATAGAATTTGGGGTTATTTCAACTAATTCATCGTCATTGATAAAAGATAAACTTTCTTCTAGGGTATTTATTTTAGCTTTTTTTAAGATAGTTGTTTGATCTTTAAACGCTTGACGCATATTTGTTAGTTGTTTCATTAAAGTAGGGTTAACAGTTAAATCATTACTTTTACTATGTTCACCAATAATCATTCCTTCATAAACTTCAGTTTTAGGATCAATAAAGATTATCCCTCTTGGTTCTAATCTTTTAATTGCGTATTCAGTAGCGGTGCCTTTATTTCCAGAAATTAAGGCACCTGTTTGTCTTTTGATGTTATGGTTACCAACTAATTTTTGATATTGATAAAAACTATGATTAATAATTCCATAGCCTTTAGTTAAATTTAAAAATGAAGTATGAAAACCAATTAAACTTTTTGATGGAATTAAATAACTTAATTTTGTAAAGTTATTACCTTGTTCCATTTTTTCTAAAACACCATTTCTAGAATTAAGAATTTCAATAATACTACCTAGAGATTCATTAGGAACATCTAAGAAAGCTTTTTCATATGGTTCGTATGTTTCATTATTAATTTCTTTTAAAATAACTTTAGGTTTTGAGACTTCAAACTCATAACCTTCTCTTCGCATATTTTCAATTAAAATACTTAAATGAAGTTCACCGCGCCCACTAACTAAGTAATTATCATTTGATGGAAGTTTAGATACTTTTAAACTCACATCCTTTAAAGTCTCTTTATAAAGACGTTCTTTAAGATTAACACCTGTTACTAAACTGCCTTCTCTTCCTCTAAAAGGCGAGGTGTTTATCCCAAAGGTCATTGAGACGGTTGGTTCACTTATTTTAATTGGTGGTAATTTCATTTCATGATTTAAACTAGTAATAGTTTCACCAACCCCAATATCTAATAATCCAGCTAAAGCAATTATATCACCTGCCGATGCTTCTTTTAATTCTAACTTTTTAATGCCAACAGTTTCAATTATTTTTAAAACTTTAAAGTGTTCAGTTTTATCGTTTAATCTAACAACACTTAAAGTATCACCTACTTTTACTTTTCCAGATTTAATTAAACCAATCCCCATTCTACCGACATAATTATTATAATCAATTAATGAAGGTTGAAATAAGAAGAAGTCTTCATCATTAGTTTTAGGAGGTGCTATTTCATTAATAATTGTTTCAAAAATTAACTCCATTCCCGTATCTTCTATTTTAGGATTTATACTCATTTTACTTAAAATAGCGGAGCCATATATTACTTTAAAATCTAGATCTTCTAAGCTTGCACCTAAGTCGATAAATAAATCATAAACTTCGTTTAAGGTTTTATTTATATCAATATTTTCACGGTCAATTTTATTAATTACAACAATTGGTTTAATATTTCTTTTTAAAGCTTCGCTTAAAACAAATCGTGTTTGGGGCATTACTCCTTCGTGAGCATCAACTAATAATAAAACCCCATCAACCATATGCATAATTCTTTCAACCTCACCACCAAAATCAGCGTGCCCTGGAGTGTCTAATATATTTATTTTATAGTCTTTATAAAAAAGTGTTGTATTTTTAGCTAAGATAGTAATGCCTTTTTCTCTTTCTAAGGTATCACTATCAAGTGCTCTTTCTTCTAAGTGATAATGTTTATCTTTATTAATATATTCGATTAGTTTATTAACTAAAGTTGTTTTCCCATGGTCTACATGAGCTATAATTGCAATATTTCTTATTTTCATTTCTTTTTCCCTCATGAAAAACTCCCCAAAACTTTTAGGGGGAGTTTTCTATAATTATTTTATCATAATTTATTTAAGATTAAATTATTTTAACTTTATATAAGCAACTTTTTCTTCGTTTTTAACATCAAATTCTTTAAAAGTTTTAAAAAAGTTTAAAGCTTTTAGCTTTGAACCATAGTTAATTGGGTCAAAACCTGGGTATCTTTTTCTTAATAAATTAGCTACTACGCTCCAATAAGCCCAACCATCATCTTCGATATTTTCTTCAATAATTAATTTTAAGGCTTTAATAATAGTTTCTTTTTTAGGGATTGATGATTGTTTACCATTTGGTTTTTTCTCTTTTTTTGGTTGACGAGATTCTAGGATCTGATCTAAATAATAAAATCTTTCATATGAGTTAACTAAAACCTCTGGGGTTTTAGATTCACCCATCCCGATTAAATACATATTATCTTCTTTAAGTCTAATAATTAATTTAGTAAAATCACTATCGGATGAGACAATACAAAATCCATTTACTTTATTAGAATATAAAATATCCATTGCATCAATTACTAAAGTAAAATCCGTTACATTTCCTTTATTGGAAAGGTTTGAATATTGTTGAACAAAAGTTAAACTATATTTTTCAGCCTTTTCACGCCATGATTTTAATCTTTGTTCGCTCCAATCACCATATACTCTGACATTTGTTATTCGGCCGTGGCGGTTAGCCTCATTAATAACAATATCTAAATACATTGGTGAAACATTATCAGCATCTATTAAAATAGCTAATCTATAATCTTTGTCATTCATTTTATCTGTTTTCAGCAATAAAGAATAATGCTAAGACTCCTTGTCCCGTGTGGGCTCCGATGACAGGCCCAATCATATTAATATAGAGATTTTCAACATCGAACTCGGCTTTAACTAATTCTGCTAGTTTTTCAGCACTTACTAGATCATCACCATGACCGATAAAGACAGTTTGTTTTCCCGGTAGAGCAGTTTTTTTCATTTCATTAAACAAAGCGCTTATCGCTCTTTTACGGCCAATTACTTTGGCTTTAGGAATTAACTTACCTTCATCTGAAGTATGTAATATCGGTTTAATATTAGCAATTTTTGCAATAAAGCCAGCTGTTTTAGAAACTCTACCGCCTCTAATTAACTGGCCAATATCATCAACGGTAAACCAGTGAGCTATTTTAGGAATCATATCTTTAATATAATTTGAAACTTCTAAAATAGACTTTCCTTTTTTTCTTTCTTCTATCGCTAAATAAACTAAAAAGCCTTCTCCTAATGAGGCTGATTTAGTGTCGATTAATTCAATCTGTTGATCTTTATATTTTTCTTTTAATTCACTAACTGCAATTCTAGCACTATTATAAGTTCCTGATAACTCACTTGAAAATGCTAAAATTAAAACATCATTTTTATCATCTAAAATAGGAGTTAAAGTATTTAAATATTCATCAGGATTTATTTGAGCTGTCGTCGCAACCTTGCCGTTTTTAAGTTCACTATAAAAGAATTTTGGATCTAATTCACGGTGATCTAAGTAATTACTATATTCTTGATCATTTAATGTCACTTTAAGTGGTAAGACAATCACATTTTCTTCTTTAGCTAATTCAGCGGGAAGATCACAGGTTGAGTCTGTAATTATATAAAATTTACTCATAATTTTACCTCATTTATCGTTTAATTAATTATACCACGGATAAGAATAATATTTTGATGTTTTTTATTAGGATAATTAACTTGATTTTAATTCGAAAATAATATCTCTTAATTCCATGGCTTTTTCAAAATCTAAATCTTTAGCAGCTTGACGCATTTCTATTTCTAAACGATCAATTTCTTTTTGAAGTTTTTTCTTTGATAGTTTCTTTAATCTGCCATCAGCATCAATAATTTCTGATTGAATAGTAATATTATCTCTAATATCTTTAATGACACCGGTTGGTTTAGTATTATTTAATAAGTTATAATCTTCTTGAATTTTTCTCCGTCTGTTTGTTTCGTCGATTGCGGTTTCCATAGCTTTAGAGATTGAATCAGCATACATAATAACTTTACCATTAATATTCCTTGCCGCTCTTCCTGATGTTTGGATTAAAGATCTTTCACTTCTTAAAAAGCCTTGTTTATCGGCATCAAGGATTGCGACAAGACTTACCTCTGGTAAGTCAAGTCCTTCTCTTAGTAAGTTAATACCGATTAAACAATCATATTTACCTAATCTTAAGTCTCTTAGAATAACGGTTCTTTCAAGCGATTTAATCTCACTATGTAAATAAGCAACCTTAAGACCTAAATCTTTATAATAACTTGTTAAATCTTCACTCATTCTAATTGTTAAGGTAGTCACTAAAGTTCTTTCGTTGTTTTCACTACGTTTTTTTATTTCAAAATATAGATCATCAATTTGTCCATCTGTTTTTCTAACTTCAATAACTGGATCAAGTAAGTAGGTTGGTCTAATTATTTGTTCAACAATAGGTAGATTTTTATTTAATTCATAATCTCCTGGAGTTGCCGATAAATATATTACTTTATTTATTTTATTTTCAAACTCATCAAATTGTAAGGGTCGGTTATCTAAAGCCGATGGGAGCCTAAAGCCATATTCAACTAATGTTTCCTTTCGTGAACGGTCACCAAAATACATTCCTCTAACTTGTGGGATTGTAACGTGAGATTCATCAATAATAAGTAAATAATCATCACCAAAAAAATCCATTAAAGTAGCTGGTGTTTCTCCTTCATCTCTTAAGGCTATATGTCTTGAATAGTTTTCGATTCCTGAAGTAAAGCCTATTTCTTCTAACATTTCGACATCATAATTCGTCCGCATTTTAATTCTTTGAGCTTCTAAAATACGGTTATTATCTTCAAAATATTTAATTCTTTCTTTTAATTCTTCTTTAATTCTTCTAATTGTTTCTTGCATTTTATCTTTATTAGTCATAAATAAAGTTGCTGGAAAAATTGTGATAAATGATTGTCTTCTTAATGATTTACCGGTTAAAGGATCAAAGATAATGATATCATCGATTTCATCACCGAAAAAAGAGACTCTAATTCCTTCGTCTCTTTTATCGGCTCTGATAATTTCGATAACATCGCCTCTAACTCTAAAAGTACCACGGTGAAAATCAATATCATTTCTTTGATATTGAAGATTAACAAGTTCATTTAATAATCTATCACGGCCGTATGATTCATTTTGTCTTAGAAAAATGGTCGCAAGTTTATAATCATCAGGATCACCAATTCCATAGATACATGAAACAGATGCTACTACAATACAATCATCATTTGATAATAATGATGCAACAGCACTATGTCTTAGTTCATCAATCTCATCATTAATAGATGCATCTTTTTCAATATAAGTATCACTTGATAAAACATAGGCTTCGGGTTGATAATAATCATAATACGAAATAAAGTATTCAACTTTATTATTAGGAAATAAAGCCTTTAATTCACTATAGAGTTGTCCAGCTAAGGTTTTATTATGAGCTAAAACCAATGTTTTTTTACCTAGTTTTTTAATAATATTAGCCATTGTAAAAGTCTTACCTGTGCCTGTAGCCCCAAGTAGTATTTGTTCATTAATATTATTATTAAAATTATTCATTAGTTTTTCTATCGCTTCAGGTTGATCACCCGAAGGTTTAAAGTTAGTTACTAAATTATACATTTAATGCCTCTTTCGTAAAAATCAATTGACGACTCCTTTAAATCTTTAAAATAATTACTATAGTCATATATAGCCAAAATTTAGTGTGTAAACTCTTTTATTTAGTCCACAAAGACTACTTTTTAATACATAAAATGAATGTTTTTTGTTGGGGACGAAATTAAGTCATAAAATTTTAGTTTCCCAACTAAATAATTTTACTCGAAATTATCTAATCAATTTTAACATTTATAAAGAAAAATAACAAGAAATTCATGTTATGTTCATGTATTCATACTTGTTATTTTAATTTAACAAACTATTAATATATATACCCATCTCTATCGAATCTTCTATTTCATAATCTGCAGTACTTTCTGATAATTAG
>JBBACV010000078.1:0-6187 GCA_041656835.1 Acholeplasmataceae bacterium
ATTTCAATAATGTCTGCCACACGCACCAGGTCTTCGTGTGGTACACGGGATATATTCAGGTTCGGCAGAGTCTTATCACCGTGCAGCCTGTCTTGCCAGTACTTTTTTGAGTATTTGATAGCATCATCCAGGCTAGCTGCTTCGTGCTCCGCTTCCAGTGCTATGCGCTCTTTGGATTTTAGAAAACAAATGTCGTTACAACTATGTGTCGCCACACATTCTGCCTTACTGTCAAACTTCAAGATGCTCCAGGCATATATCCCTGTAAGACCCTTGCGATTTGTCTGCCCGATATACTGTACCAGCATAACTGTTCTTTCATCTATCTTACTCAATGGTACCGCGTGTAGTTCTAAGATATATCCTGTTTGCAGCGGACCACGGGGTCTATCGGGGTGCGATAGGTATTTCACCACGGCATCCACAGACATAAGCCCTGTTGTCCTGTTTGCTTCTTGTATATCCAGCATCTTCTGCATTTTACGCAGATTGGTTTTGTTTACAGGAATTGGCTTCATGGTGAAACCCGAACTATTGCTCAGATCCAATGCTACCTTTTCAAGTGCTATATCTGATTCATTCTTTTTAGTCATTTGTTTGACTCCATTTTATTTGGTTTGTTTATTTTGTTGGCAAAAACAAGGTGGCAGCCCTTTGCTTGGTACTGCCACCTGTGTAACGCTATTCTATGTTGAGTCTGGTAAGGGCGCGCTGTTTTACCGACTCGAAATCGGTTTGATGCAGCAGGTTTCCTTTTAGGAACACTGTTTTTAGGCAGTCCATGTGCCTGGAGTGTTCGTCCAGTGTGACTGTGGAATATTCGCCATTCCAATAGATGAGTGCCAGGCTTCCTGTTTTGGAGCGCTTGGATGAATCCAGAGGATCTTTGAATATGTCGTACCACACCCCATTGCGGCATTGCGCTGAGCATTTGAAGGCAAAGCGCTGTGTATCCCTGTTAACCTTCTGCAACATGCCGCCACCCATGCCGAACACCATATTACTGGATGCCCAGCCAGTGTTCTTGAGATTGAACAGGATATTCCTTATGCCCTGGTAGTCTATGCCGTCGCCCCATAGTGCTCCTACTTTGGGATGCAACACCCTATAACCCAGTTCATTCTTGATGTAGCCGAAGACTGCGCCCAGCATCTCGACTACTTCAAGCGATACGCTGGTGGGGTCGCCTGAGTCTGGACGGAACACCACCTTGCCATCACGATTTAGTATCTCTTTCGAGAACTCTTCAGCGCACATTTTTATGAACTCACGATAGTTGTAGCTGTCGATCACAACCGACAGAATGCCAGTTGGATAGTCTTTCAGCAACTTGGCCATAACCTGTTTCTCGCCATTGCGCCCAAGACTGGTCATTATCGAATGCTCTGTCGCTGGTACAGAGTATGCCTGTGCCTGGCTGTGGTAATATTTATTTATCAGCTCAATGGCTCGTATTGTATCAGTGCCATTAAAATTGATTAGATGCCCTGCGCCGCCCAGACCCGCTGATTCAACAGATGTGGCGCCGCGGTATCCGAAGTCGTGAAGCTGAAATGCTACATGGTCAATGCCTTCGCAGGTCTTAACCGCATAGTTTTCCAGCATCAGCTTTATTTCCCTCGATAGAGTGGCTACAGTGCTAGGGTACCATACCTGGGTCAAAATGGTTTCCACGTAGTTCGTCAACCAAGGGCACTGCGGCTCCAGATTAACGACAGTCATCATGACATTACCCGTAGGCACAGGCGTACCTTCCGGCACTGCGTTTATTTCCAGGGGCAGCCTGCCGTCCCACTTGTCCAGGATCAGCTCCCAGCCTGCTCGGTTGAACTTGCCCGGCCCCATGTGGGCGTTTACAAGCTCTTCGGCTGCGTCTATCTTTTCCTTGGTTACCACCTGTCCTGCCAGGTACTTCTGCAGAATGTACTGCAGGCCGAAGAATACCGTTTTATTGAACGTTGCGCCCTTCCTGGATTCGAAGTAGGAATAGACGTTCTCAGTGCCCTCTGGATACATGTTCCAGTGGCACAGTTTATAGGAATCGGTTAAAAGGCATATGTTGTTGTCCATATTATTCCGCCCCTGTTATTTGTTTATGGTATTGCCGCAATGCACGTAATAGACTTGTGTGCACTGGCATGACCCGTATGCTATCTTCCGGACCGCGCTCATCGTCTGTGTACACTTCTTGAAAGTCCACCCATTTGAGTTCGACTATGTCATCCATAGCCTCAGGCTTGCCCTCGGCATGGTTGGTCACAAACAGGATGGTGGTTATCTTGTGTTTCTCAGACGCATAGCGCCAGTCCTGTATCACCTCACTGGTTACGAACTTGAGATCTGACACCGACAGGCCTGTCTCTTCTTTTACTTCTCTGCCGCACGCTCTGAAGTAGTCCTCACCAGGATTCACGAAACCGCCGATGAAGCGATAATCCGTCTCACCATCTTTTCTGGCCAGCAATATTTTACTGTAGTCCTTCGAGAATATGGCTGCATCCACAGTAGGCACGGCATTCACATATTGGTTGGCAGTAGCCCATATGACACCCTTACGAAAGTCCGGTGAGGATACTACTGCCGCCGATATTTCTTTTCTTATGGCACTGCCCGACACGAAGGTTTCCATCATAAGCTCTTTGGTAGGGTACCTGCCAGTGTACGCGTCAAGAAAACTGTCACGGCCGCCATACAGCAATGCCTTCTGATTGGGGCCTATGAGGTCCGCAATCTGTGCATCAAGCGCCTTGGACCAAGCGTAATCGTCCTTTTTGTCGGCTATATACAGCACGTTAACCGCAGGGAATTTTTCCAGTAACATGGCCTTACGCGCATCGAAAGGCAGTGGATTGGTTACCGTGCATTTAAGCGGTGACACACCCAGGAAGATGTATACATTGGGATGTGAGTTCACCACCGTGGATATGAGCTTCTCGTGCGCCACATGCAGGCTGTCCACCTGAAATCTTCCTACTATTATTCCATTTTCAGCTTCCATTTTCGTCCTTTATTTCTGGTTGTTGCCCTCTGCACTTGCTGCAAAGGAATTCATCGTCTTCGGTATGCGGATCGCATTTGGTATGTACTGGTGCGCCGCACCGGCAGCATGCCGCCCAGTCCCAGCCGCTGCAATTTATAGTGCCGTTACACACGGTGCACTGTGTCATGCTCATTTTACGGCCTTCTTTCTTGTACGGCCGGGCTTTGTGGCGATAATAATCGCCGGGACCTCCTTCACCTCTATGAGTTCTTTGCTTGCGTCATATTTGCCTGCATTCTCCCTAGTATCGAAAACAAGCGCCACGCCAACACAGCCCTCGGCCAGTTGCGTAGCAGGCAGTGTGAACGGCATGCCCATAATAACAATTTCAAACTCCGTTTTTACGTGCTTCATCATAAACATTGTTAAACTCCTTTTAGATTTGTTGTCAGCCTAATCTGCGGCAGGGCAGCAGTATTTGTCACTATGCCCACGTGGCCAGCATGCCAATATCAAACTCTTTTCCATCGCCCAGGTACCATCTGGTCTTTACCTGTTCTCGGTTGTGCGCGTACTCATTTGAGAGCAACATGCATATCGTTTCAGATTCAGCCATTGCCAAAGCAAGTATGGTGCGCTCTATGGTGCCGACGATATGGCCAACCTCAGCAGTTTTCAGAGATATTCCACTGAAGTCCTCGTCCTCGGACACACAGAACGCGAGCATTCTATCTGCTCTGGATCTTCCGCCAGGATTATGCAATACCTTTAAGGAGAACTGCACCTTTGACCAATACTGTAACTTTAATGCTTCCAAAGCGGGCAAATCATATGCCTCCAGCAGAATCGCAAGGTCGATCCGTGTGGCCGAGAAAGCAGCCCATGATTCAACCTGTTTTTCACACAAAGGCGCTATATGGTATTCTATTTTTGCATCTATCCAACCTTTGTCCTGCAGCACCAGATTATACCCCTCGGCGGTAGGAGGAGCTATTCCGTGTAATACCTTTTCCTGCACGGCAGCAGACAGCTCATCAAATGAATACAGATCAACGCTTATTGTTTTCATATTGTCCTCGTTGTGGTTATCGTGCTATAACAGGAGAGTATCAGTTCGTCAAAAACGCTCTGCTCAGCCTGCTCTGGTAATGTGGATAAACTCGCCGCGTCCTGCACTTCGGCTATCAGCGCGTCCAGCTTATCTGGAACACCGTCTTTGCTGTAATGCAGTTTGCCCTGTTTTATCTGCTTCAGGAACTCAGCCTGCTTCAGCGGAAACGTAATGTTGCCGGTAGTGAGTAGCTCAAGTGCTTCATAGCACACCCTGAAAGCATGGGACACGGCCTTCCAGTCTATGTTCTTGTTCTGTTCGGCCTGCTTTGCCCTGTGCCCATAATTCTCCAATATACGTTTAAGGCAGCCAGCCATTTCCTGCAGCGGGATCATGCCCTGAAACTTGCGGCCACACACTTCCAGCGTGTTTTGCTTTGAAATGGGGTCGAAGTATTTCAGTACGTGTTCTGTTTCAGGGAGCTCCTCGTAAATGTCATTTAGCTTAGTCCCCTCTTTGCTGTCTACCAGTTCCAGTATATGCCTTATGGCCGCTATGCGACTACCCTTTACACCGTACTTGTGCGTCTGTGTCCGGCAGTAGCCCATGAACGCCCGCATGTTCCTGCCTATCAGGCTATGCCTTGCAGGATAGATGAGCTCCGACCATATGGTCGAGTTGCTTATAATCTTATCGGGCGGGCAGAAAAGCATATCTAGGGCAACTACCTGGCCTTCGCGCAGCAGCTGCATAAAGTACTGCAGGCTGTAGTATGCTTCATCTGTATCTGCATTAGTGTTCTTTGCGTGCTTTGGGCCGGTACTTTCCGACCTGCACTTGCTGATTCTGTTGAGCAGGCAGTCCCTGTATGTTGGCAGAAATATGCCCTTTATATCGGTATCTGATTCAGGTGTGTTCGTGCCGTAGAGTACAGAACCGAACTTCATTTTTACTATTGGTGGATTGTTATTCATATTCCTTTATCCCTCTGTGTTTGCCCTTAGCGCATTGAGTATATTACGTATTGTGTGTCTCTATGGTTAATTCTGTGCAACAGACCATCCTGCTGCACCATTGCACCTATAAACGTTGAGATCTCGGCTGCCACATGAGACACTGCCTCTGTATCAGCTGGATCCACCTGTCAGTCATGACCATGGTTATCGGGCTGCTGCTGCACCTCCCGAAGCCCTGGGCTATCCGTATGTGTACTCGCATACTGGGTTGGTGCAGACCTCCAGTTTGTTCCTGGACATCCATCTATACTAATCAAGGCTGCATGATTCAGTTGCGATGCCAGATTAACTCCTGCAGTAGAAGTATCATGCAACTCCCCAATGCCATGCTCCCAATTGTGTGGGAGCAGAATTCCAGCCGGATAAGGGCCTGTGGGGCCAATCGCTCCAGCAGCATTATGTTCACCAAACACGGCATTTGAAAAGGTCGGCCTGTGTCCGCGTAGATTCTGCCTGTCGGAGTCCCAATCTGTAGCGCTTATCAGGCCACATGACTGCCACCAACGCATCAGGTCATCGTATACTGGCACACGTTTCTCGGTTGCACCAGGAGGAAGGGGAAACAACCCTACAAACAACAGGGGCCGGACCACTGATTGCAGGCTGTCTGCTATTCTGGAGTGTAGTTGGTCCCACTCCATACTGGCCTCCCACAAGGCACAAAGGGGTCTGGCATTGTCATCCCATGTGCTGCTTATTACAGGCATCATACCTACCACAACACGCCCAGATATATCTTCTGAAGAAGGCGTTACAGGCTCTGCAATATTGTACTCTGTTATTGTATTTTCTATATACATTACTTTACCAGAACTGGCTACATCGGGCACAAAGCACACGGGATCGGATGGACCTTCGTGGTAACTGCTCCAGACGCGCAAATACACATCTATATAGTCTAGATAAGGTACTATCTGTATACCGTAGAGCGCCTCCGCACCATAGTACTTTACAGGGACATGCAGTTGTGTCGCAGGAGTCCTGGCACTGTCATACGATGCCGATATTGCACCGGCGTGTCGTTTCGCGCTTCAACGCCCCTATTGGGGCTCCACGCACTTTAACCCTGTGACCCAGGGCATTTTACTGAGATTAAATGCGGCATTAAGGTCACGGTCAAAAACCGCTCTGCAATGCTCG
>JBBACV010000079.1:0-6179 GCA_041656835.1 Acholeplasmataceae bacterium
AGGTCCGCAAGAATAGCTGGATATTCAGCATATCCAAAGCGAAACGTGAGCTCGGTTACTTCCCGCGTTACTCGTATCGTGAAGGTCTCGAGGATTTCAAGATTGAAATGGAGCTTAATCGGTTTAAAGGGTTACTTGGCTGTGATTAATATGATAACTGATATATACGACTCGCCTCCACTTGACGATCTTTTCGTTCCTCCTCAGCTCATGAAGTACTGGGCTGATATACTCGATTCGCCCATCTACGTAGCTCGAGAAGGCACTAACCAGATCAACTTCGCTATAATGAAGTTCAGTTTCGGTAGGTTCGCTGTCGGAATGCCGTATATGGGATATGGTGCGTGGTTATCACGTCCGGTACCTGACCTTCTGCGCGAGATCGAAGAGTTTGCTACTGGTGAGGATTGTCTTGCATTTTCGTTTGGCACTCACCCTCTAGCTATTCAGCCAAATCATGCCTATCCAGACTATCATGCCCATCAGAACTTTTGCCAGATTTCGTTGCTCGATAGGCATCCGTTTGATTGCGTTGGCCATCACCGTAAGATGGCGTTCCAAAACGAGCTCCGTAAACTTCCTGACCAGTACTTTATTGATCCGGATCCGTCGCCTGAAGTGTTCTATCAGTGGCTGGATGTGTACAGGTCTCTGTGCGCTGCGCAAGGCGCTACTCCGTATCCCGACCAGTTCTTCTGGAACTATTACGTCGCGTCGAAATCGCAGGATGTGCTGTTCTGGGTTGTTCGCGACACTGAAGAAGTTCTTGGTGGTGTGTTCTCTGCAATCGGTCAAGGCATTGCAGACTATGGCACCAGCGCATTTACTCCGTCTAGCAGGCCGCTTTGTCCTACCACCTACCTGTTGAATGCTCTGTTTAGTCATCTCATTGATCGTGGCATCGACTACTTTAACTGGCAGAGCTCCAAGCGTCGCGGCGATGGTACGTATGCGTTCAAAAAGCGGTTTGGTGCTGAAGAGTACACTCACTGGTATCTTTCCAAGCCTCTTGTTGATCTCGAGGAGATTACCTGCGTTCCTCTTAAGCAGGTTAAGAAAGAGGCTGTAGGATGCTACATTTTGCCATATGAGTGGTGGTCTGTATGAGAAAATGCGATGTTCCCGGCCCTACAATTGTGTATTTATTCCAATCACATGTTAATGTTGATCCGTTCGATAAATTGATGTGCTTGCTCCAGTCGTTTTATAGAGGCGGGGTGCAGGGGTAGAGAAACCCCCGCCCTTCAGGGCGAGGAGTAGTCACGAACACGCGCTCGAAATTGCAGCTAACAAAACTCTTCTGGAAATCGCGCTTGAAAAAAAAGATTCGTAGATTCCGTGAAAAGCTCACGGAATCGTCCCGGTTTCGGTGATGTCCCTGTAGTACAGCTTGTACGTCTTGGGTCCGTGTGATCCAGAGCCTGCCGCGTCCTGCCGGAACCACTTGTCGTGCGTGACGAACTCGTCGACCTTCATTGGTGTTACCAACGCGATAGTCGTGCTGTGGGTTTCCAGGTATAGCCCGTCGTTGCTGGTGTTCGTCGCTGTGGTGTCACTCTTTATGTAGATGATTGGCGGGAACGCATCGGGCAGTTTCTGCCAGTATCCCGCAGTTCCGAACTTCGTTGTAGATGCTATCGTTGTCGCGTACCATTCAGCGTATGCCATTACTCATTCCCCCTCATGTGGTACTTGTGACCCCAGACACCTACCATCACTCCAGTTGTCGGAGCTGTAGTCCATGCCGGTATCGCAGTGCCGTTGTCCTTAACCTGGACAGAACCGTGCTGGTTCCAGATCATGTAGGACTTTCCGACTCTCGCCGGTCCCTGGAAGTGCTGCGCGTTCGTGAACCTGCCCTGCGGCATCGGTAGAGTGTTCGTCACCGGGTCTATCCTGAGCTCAGGGTGCTTCGGTCTGCCGTCTATCCAGAGTCTAAGCACCTCAGAGTTGTTGTGAGTCATGCACCCGATGTGCTCCACTCTGATCGCGTCCCTGCTTGTCAGGTTCCAGTCAAGCTCCTGGAAATCGCTCGTGACTCTCTGGCCTTCCATGGTGAAGTCGTACCAGCTGTTCGGCGTGCTTGCTGCAGCGTTCTGGCCGTAGGTGATGTACCTCTCAACGTAAGGCAGATCCACCTCGTTTCCGCCGTGCAGGCTAGACCAGTCTGCCAGTCCGAAAGTCCCTTCGTCCGGTACATGCTTCTCGATGAACTTCATCGGCATGTCTTCCGTGTTCTCGAGATCTCCTAGCGTGAAGCTGGCATTAACCCTGTTGTCTCCTTCTGGTATGTGGCCGTAGTGTCGTAACACCTCTGTTAGTTTTTCTTCGGTCCTCACCTGGATAGTGTGAAGCCGGACTCTCATGGTCCCGCTACTGATGTCAGCGCCACCCTCCGTGGTTCGTGGCATGAGCACCTTGACCAGCAGATCCTGGCCAGGGCCTACCTTTGGTGTCGCGTTGAATGCGCTCCCTCCGGCAAGCATCCCCTTTCCGAAGTTGGTGCACACGTAGTTGCCCACTATCGGGGAGTACTCGTCGCGCTGGTAGTAGTCTCTGAAGTCAGGCACAACGTTCCTCGTTCCTGGGTAGTAGAACGGTGCCATCTGTTCGTTCAGCGAGATCTGGTTTCGTTCCTGGCCATCAATTATCAGTCTGACAGCCTTGAGCTTTTCTCGATAGGTACCGTTGTTCGGTCCTATGATTTCTGCACCCTCGATCTCGAGACAGGTCTCGTTATCGAGCATGTAGTTTTTGACGGACGTTCTGCCATCAGCCTCGTATCCGTATCCAGGTTCGCCAGTACGGATCTCTTCTCCGGCACTTACGCTATTCGTACCGAAGTTGAAATAGAAGTCGATTGGCCTCCGCACGTAGAGATCGGTCGTTTTACCAACTCCTGATTATAAATCGGGAGTTGTGAGTATATAAACCGCGATGTGGAAATGTTTAAATGTATCATATTCCAAACATATGTTCATGCCAAAAGCTCGGTCGGTACCTTTTCACGTACAGCTTCCTCCGAGCCTCGCGCACGACTTTCATGTTGTCTGTGCGCAACAAGAAACCACGATGGCCGCTGTGGTGCGTGACTCCATTACCAAGTATGTACATAAACACAAGCGGGTGTCGTCGGCGGTGGAATGATGAGACGAAAAACTAAGGAAAATATCCAAGTCGCGGCTGCCGTTGTTGCGATTATCGCGTGCGTCTTTGGTCTTATTTTATGGCCATCCGATGGATCGGTTGACTATCGCCAGGACGTTGTCGCGCACGGCTCAGGCAGCTCATATACTCGGTTTGGTGAGTTTGGTGACAACGTCCAATGGTCAGATAGCGATATTGTACTTGGCCGCATTGCGAAACTTAGTGAGTCCAGTCGGCATCTTAACTCCAGCTTCAAAATCAATGGATCTGGTCAGTATGGATCCTACAGCGATATCGGTGCGTTCCATGGCGTTTCTTTATCCGGCCTGTCTAGTGGGCTGATCACCACCGAGTACATGTGGAATCGCAAAGTTGTGAACGATGCTGTAGACGAGCCTGTTGGATTTAACGTGTCTGGTCGGTCTGAGATCCACGCTAACCTTGCTGGTGGATATCGCGAGTTCTTGACTGGTACAGGTCGTCGTGGCGAACCACTCGATCTGGTTAGGTTTAGCAGCGATGGTCCGATCGAGTTAACTAGCAAGGTGGTAATATGACTGGGTTTGGTTTTACTGAAAAAGAGTCGTCATCGACTCCCGATCCCTGGGGGCAGACTGATTCGTGGTTAGGATGTTTGCCTTGGGATGGTGAAGAGAGAAGCTTGCCTGCTGGCGAGTACACTAAGGTTCCTGGTTTCCAGGCCGCTTCTCTCGTGAAGCGCTGGAAAGTTCTCGACGTCGAGTCCGATGAAGGTTATCGCGTTGTGAAGCGTGCCGAGCTTAAGCATGGCGATATAATCATTGGCGCTATTATGAACGAGAATTCTATACAGGCTGTTGCCGCCACGTATGGAAAGCGTTTCATCGTGTTTACTCCTGCTGACCGACCCAACGTTAAGCTCGATCGCGGTCAGTGGCGTGACGAGTTTGGCACCGATGCTCTCGAGCTTGAGGCGTTAAAACAGATGAGAAAAGGGTTGTGAGGGTGTTTAGCCCTCCATTTCCATATGTTTTCTCCATTCGAATAGCGTTGGTAGTGCCCATAGTAGTATATCTACCTCTGTTCTTATAGGAATGGGGAGTGGAGAGGGGCGTAAACCCCCGGTCTTCAGGGCGGGGAGTAGTCACATCATCGGTGTCCCACTCTTTCATGATTGCTTTTTCAATCGCATCATTTTCATCGTCTGCTTCAATCTCAATCTCCATGTACCCTGCAATTGGCACTTCTACGATGTATTTTGCCATGCTATCCTTGCTCCTTCTCATATGTGTGCTTCACACCGTCCTTTTTCACCACGATTCTCGCTTCAACTACTCCATCGAACCCGAATACTTTCTGAACTAACCCTTCCATCGTTGTCTCTCTCCATTCCAGCCAATAGACATATTTTCCTCTGGTCATTGACTTGGATCGCAGTGCTTTTTCTGTTCCGTCGATCTCCTTCCGTATCTGGGACAGGAAGTGTTTCACCTGGTCTTCTGTCAACCCTTCTCCCAGTACTGCTCTGTCTATTGCGTTTTCTTCACCTAACGGTATCCTTTCCATGAACTTGTCCCAGGTCATTCTCTCTTTCATCTTCTCTCCTTCTATCCAGTAGAAACGCTGGTTGTTCGCTTCAAACGACATCAGCGTTCCGTTCCTCAGCGACGTTTCCAGGTCTGCTAGTCCCATTATTACCGATCTCATGTACCAACCATGCACATTCGCTATATCTCGTGCGCTCGCTGCGTTGCTACGTGATCTCGGTATCGCGTCTTTGAGTTTCTGCAGACTACAGTCTATTTTTCCCATCAAAGCTCCCCAAGTTTCATCTGTCCATTTGGTGCGTCTGACACGTCCGTTATCTTCGTCCACTTAGTGATTGATACCGAGTACTTGTCGTCTCCTACCGGCGGATGCCACACTTTCGTGTATGCCTTCGCGATCTCGTATGTGTGACCCAGTTTTAGGTCTTCTATACCAGATGCACGACTGGATTCCCAGATGACGAACTCACATTCTCCAGTCGCGTCGCGCAGGATTCCCTTTTGCCTGATGCTTGCGTTTGGTGAGATCTCCGCATCGTCTACTATTGCTTTCACGATCACGTACATGTCTGGTTCGGTGATGTCTGCTATCCGGACCTTTTTTGGTTCCTTAGCCAAAGTACATCCTCTCCCCCGCGCTTCTGAAAAACTGGCTCCATGTTATGCCTAGTTCCTTTCTCTTGCTGTCGAACTTTGCGTACTCATCTGGTGGCAGTTTCACGTTCACGTACCTTACCAGTGGCTCTTCTGGCTGATTGTACCCCGACATGGATGGATGGATGCGTCCATCGCATAAAAACTTAACGCTTAAAAAAGTGGTTCACTCCTCGTTCTGAGGAGTGCCTGCCGGAGGTTCAAGTTTCTGGATACCGAGCTCTGACTGTTCGTAGTTCATCGTGCCAGCGTTACCTATGATTCCGCCCATCGGTTTGTCGTCGTTGCACGCGAACTCTTCGCCAACCATCGTCGCGACGTCTGCTACAAGAGCCTGTTTGATGTTGTCCAGATCCTCTAACGTGTCGCGAAGAATCGGTTTCTTCAGCCTATACGCATACTTGGTAGCTTCGTTAGCCTGGAAACCACTACCGACTCTGTTTGACATTCCTTCCTGTATTTCCGTGTCCAGGTCATTGACTTCTTCTTTCAGTCTGTTGACCTCGCGTAGCATTGCTTCTTCAAATGCCAAAACCATATCGACTAACCGTCGTCTTACCTTATTGACGTCGGTGTTGTCTTTGACTTTGTCCACCATGATTGTTCTGTATGATTAAAACGCCTATTATAGTTTATGCTTCATCTTCTCAAAATCGGCTATCGCACCCTTTCCAGTTCCGCGATCCGTTGGTCCGTACAGGTATTTCAACGCCAGCTCGGTATCTCCTCCCTTCAGGTGGCGTATCGCGAGATCGATATCCGTTGAAATTACGCCCATTCCCAACGCCATGCCGTATGCTTTTGATAGCGCGGCTGTAGTCGGCGGTGTGGTTCGCAGCAATTCTATTATCT
>JBBACV010000080.1:0-6121 GCA_041656835.1 Acholeplasmataceae bacterium
CACTGTTTTAGTTGCTTCTAACAATAATAAACCTATTAGTGATATATATGAAAAAATGATTAATCTAAATAATCAAAATATTATACTACCATTTATTAGACTGGGAAACTTTGAAGAAACAACAAAATCTTTAAATTATATTAAATCAATTTTAAACTTAATTAAATCTCAAAATATCTATGAAGATAGACTAACGAAAATAAAAGGGATTAATTCAAAAGAAATGACCCAAATCAATGAATTTATTAATAATTATGAAAGAAAATTAGAACTAGAAGAAGCCATTGAAGTCCTAGAAACGACAAAAGAAAAATTAAGTTTTGATCTTAGATCTTTAATAATTGATGATTTATTAAATGAAAATAAAAAAGAGTTAAAAGAAATTGGTGAAATTAATGAGAATGAATTACTTAAAAAAATAAAAATAATTGATAAAAGTTTTTATACTTGGCTAAGATATACAAGTTTTAAACATTTAAAACGAATCTTTGAACCAAAAAATGAAAATCTATTAAACATCATTAATCATTTTGATAATGATCAAAAAGTTTCTGAGTTTAATAAATATTTAAAAGACCCCAATAACTTTTCAAACTTTCAAAAAATATTCCCAATTATCTTAACAACTAATCAATCAGCTCATAGATTAGGCGAACAAGAAGAAAACTTTGATTTAGCGATTATTGATGAAGCTGGTCAATCATCCATAGGATATGCTTTATTTCCTATCTCAAGAGCTAAAAGACTTCTTTTAGTTGGTGATCAAAACCAACTAAAACCTGTTATTACTATGTCTAGGGAAAATCATAATATCTTAATTGATAAATATGAAATTGGTGATAATTATAATTACTTAGATAATTCAATCTTATTGACAATGCAAAAAGTAGATACTATTTCTAAATCTATTTTATTAAGATATCATTACCGTTCAAAAAGAAGAATCATTAATTTTAGTAATCAAAAATATTATAATAATCAATTAATATTACCAATTGAAGATTCATTGGATGAAAAGGCATTAGAAAGTATTAATATTAATTCAGCAAACCATCCTTATAGACAAAGGAATACAGCATTACTTGAAATAGATGCAATCATAAAAGATATTAAAGAAAAAGGATACAAAGACGTAGGTGTAATAACCCCATTTAGAAATCAAGCTAATCTTTTAGAAGACTTTTTTAAACAAGAAAAAATAAATGGGACAGTAGGAACAGTCCATACCTTTCAAGGAGACCAAAAAGATATCATTTATTTATCAGCAGGAATCACTCGAAATTCATATGAAAAATCTTTTGATTGGATAAAAAATAACCAGGAGTTAATTAATGTTGCTACTACTAGAGCTAAAAACAAATTTATTTTAGTTTCTGATGAAAGAGAAATTAAAAGAAGATCTGTAATAAAAAATGATATTTCCGAGTTATTAAACTACGTTAAAAATAATGGTAAAGAAGTAACTTTAAGTAAATCTAATCAAACATATTTTATTAATGGAGCAAACTTTAGAAACTTTGATACCGAAAAAGAAATTGAATTTTTTGAAACAATTAGTCATTTATTAACTACAGCTGATAGTTATACTTTAAGAAGTAAAGTAAGAATTATTTCACTTTTTAATAAATATTTAGATTCTACTAAATATGATTTTGCTTTAAAGGGGGAATTTGATTTAGTTATTTTTAAGAATATTGGTAAAAATCAAATTCCTGTAGTTGTTATTGAATTAGATGGTATTGAACATAAGGAAGATTTAAAAGTTATTAGACGTGATAAAATTAAAGAATCAATCTGTCTGGATAACAATATTAAATTAATTAGAATCGATAATAAATATTCAAGACGATATTTATTTATTAAAGATTTGTTAAAAGAAATACTAAAGTAAACATTTTTAAAAGAATGGTCAAACCGGTCGCCTATAACGAACAAAACCCCGTTATTTCTAATTTAGGTCTTCTATATCGAACGAAAATATCCTAATTTATAATAATGTTTATAATAGTTAATTGATTCAAAAATAATAAAGAAAGAATTAATTAAATATGAATCCAGCTCAAATAGTTATTTTAATAGTAATATTTATAAGCCTTTTTATTTTCATTATTACCCTAATAGTTAGTTCTAAAAGACCAACTATTAGTGGAAACTATGGTGAAAGACGAGTAATTAGAATAATATATAAATATATTATTTTTTACAAGCGTTATAAAAATAATCCTGATACTGATTTAAAATATAACTTTAATGATTTGATGGTTTCATATAAAAATAAAACATCTCAAATAGATCACATTATTATTAGTAAAAAGGGAGTGTTTGTTGTTGAAACTAAAAACAGTGGTGGAAGAGTATATGGTAATGAGGAAAGCTATAGATGGACTCAAGTATTAGCTCACGGGAATGTAAAACATGAGTTTTACAATCCCATTAGGCAAAATAAGTCTCATATATATGCATTAAGTAAAATATTAAATAGAAATGATTGTTTTCACTCGGTTATAGTATTTCCTAGAGCATACCTATTTGTTGAATCAAATACTCCGGTGGGTAATTTAGATATTATTGTAAAAGAATATTACAATAAACCTGATATATTAACCAATAATGAAATAAATGAAATATATAATAAGTTATTATATTTCAAAGAAAATCCACCAGCTACATTAAAAGAACATGTAGATAGTATTAAAGAAACTAAAAGATTAGTTGATGAAAATATATGTCCAAGATGTCGTAGTAGCTTAATTATAAGAGAAGGCAAAAACGGTTATTTTTATGGCTGTAAAAACTTTCCCCAATGTAGATTTACTAAAGATATTGACTAAATATTAGTTCTTATGGTGGAATAAATGTCAAAAACACGAGTTTGAATGGTGGAATAAATGTCAAAAACATGAGTTTGAATGGTGGAATAAATGTTAAACCCCTTTACTTATACAATATTTAAAGGTAAAATATAGTTGGAGGCCATTAAAATGTTAAAAAGAAAAATCACTGAAGATTTAATTAAATGGTATCATAATAAAGATAAAAAACCTTTAATAGTAGAAGGGGCAAGACAAGTAGGTAAAACATACATCATAAATGAGTTTGCTTCTAAGTTTTATGGTGAACAGGCAATTTTAATTAATTTTTTCTTTGAGCCACACCGGAAAGAATTATTTGAAAAGGATATATCTCCCGAGACACTATATTTAAAATTTAGTCTATTATACCGGAAACAATTTTTAAGTAAAAAAAGAGTCTTACTATTTTTAGATGAAATACAAGCATGTCCCAATGCTATCACAGCCCTAAAAAGTTTTGCTATTGATAATAGAATTGATGTGATTGCTAGTGGATCACTATTAGGTGTTCATTATAACCAAGTAACATCTTTTCCGGTTGGTTATGTAGAAAGGTTAACATTATACCCTCTAGATTTTAAGGAATTTTTATGGGCCAATGGTCATGAGGAATCTCTTAAAATACTAAAAAATTATTACGATAAACGAAAGAAAGTTCCTAATGTAATACATGAGGAATTTATGAAGTTATTTAGGACCTATATCGCTGTAGGCGGTATGCCTGAAGTAGTATTATCTTTTATCAAAGATAACGATTTTAATAAAATTCTAAAAATACAAACAAGAATATTAAACGATTATCAAGATGATATTGCTAAATATGCTACGAAAACAGAAAAAGTAAGAGCCAGAGAGGTGTTTGATTCAATTCCTTTTCAGTTAGGTAAAGATAATAAAAAATTTCAATATAAATACGTTTCTAAAGGTGGAAGAAGTTCAACATATTCAGGCTCTATTCAATGGTTAATGGATGCAGGAATAGCTTATAAATGTAATGCTTTATCTAACTTAGAAATACCTTTACCGATGTATAAATTAATTGACTCATTTAAATTATATATCGTTGATATAGGTTTATTAGTTTCAATGTTAGGGGTTGATGTTCAAACTAATATATTGTTAAACGATTTAGGAATAGCTAAAGGAGCAATCTATGAAAACATAATTGGTATAATCCTAAAACAAAATGGTTATAATCTTTACTATTATGAAAGACGAAGCGGATTAGAAATAGATTTTGTTATTTCAAAAAACAACAAAGTTATTGCTATAGAAGTTAAATCAGGAAATAACTTAAGATCTAAATCACTTCAAACTTTAATTAAAGAAGGAAGCATTGATACAAGTATTAGACTATCAGCTAAAAATATTAATAAATCTGATAAAATATTAGATTTACCATTATATTTATCAATATTCATTTAAATAATTATAAAAAAACCATATATTTTACTTATTAACATAATTAATCACCCCATTAATATCTCCTCTTATTTATGGTATAATCTATAAGGAAATAAGGAGATATTAATGGGCTTTTTTAGAAGATTATTTAGAAGACCTCCTAAAAACGATAAATATCGTTTAGGTCTTAATAAAAGTAAAGAAACATTTGATAATTTAAAAATCCTTTTAGAAGAATCAAAAACAATTAACGATGATCTTTTTGATGCAATCGAAGATTTATTAATAGGAGCTGATGTAGGTGTTGATACAGTATTATCTTTTAGTAATGAATTAAGAGAAACCGTTTCTAAAAATAAAATTGATACCCCAAATGACTTAAGTGAATTAATTGTTGATAAACTCTTTGAGATTTATCTTCAAGATGATTTCTTAGACACTAGTTTATCCTTTGTTGAAGGAGAAACTAATGTCTATTTATTTGTTGGTGTAAATGGTGTCGGTAAAACAACTACCATCGGTAAACTAGCGAAGGAATACAAAGACTTAGGTAAAAAAGTAATGGTTGTTGCTGGTGATACCTTTAGAGCGGGTGCTAAGGAACAACTTAAAATATGGGCCGAACGTGCTAAAGTAACTATCTATGAAAAAGATTATGGAAGTGATCCATCATCTGTTATTTATGAAGCTTTAAATATCGCTAAAAACGAATCATATGATGTCGTTTTAATCGATACAGCTGGAAGACTTCAAAATAAGAAAAACTTAATGAATGAATTGGGTAAAATGAACCGTGTTATTAATAATGTTATCCCAAATGAACCAAAAGAAACATTATTAGTAATCGATGCTACTACCGGTCAAAATGGTTTAAGTCAAGCTGAAGTATTTAATGAAGTTACTAATCTTTCAGGAATTATCTTAACTAAACTAGACGGTACCTCCAAAGGAGGAATCGTCTTAGCAATTAGAGATAAATATAAGCTTCCAATTAAATATGTTGGTTTAGGCGAAAAGATTGATGACTTAGTTCCTTTTGATATTGAAAACTATATATATAATTTATTTAAAGGATTTTTCTAATGGAAACTTTAGTTAAAACAGAAAAATTAAATCAACTCTTTAGTTATTATCAAAACTTACTAACTGATAAACAACAAACATATTTTAAAGAATACTATTATTATGATTTATCACTTCAAGAAATATCAAATAAATATAATGTATCTAGAAATGCTATTTTCGATCAACTTAAAACAACCGAAAAAAACTTAAATGATTTTGAATCAAAATTAAAACTGGTTAGTTTATCAAAAAAAAGAATTGATTTAATAGATAAATATTTAGAAACTAAAGATTCTAAATATTTAAATGAATTGAGAAAGATGGATTTATAATGAAAAACTCACTATCAGACCGCCTTCAAATGTTCGTTAGACGAGCAACCGGAAGAGGACGCTTAAATGAATCAGATATTGAAGAAATGATGAGAGAAGTAAGACTTTCTCTTTTAGAAGCGGATGTTAACTTTAAAATAGTTAGAGAGTTTACTAATAATGTTAAAGAAAAAGCGATGGGTGAAAAAATCTTAAAAGGATTAAACCCAGGTCAACAAGTTGTTAAGATTGTTCACGAAGAATTAAAAAGAGTTATGGGTGATGAACAAGTTGGTCTTGAATTTAATAAATCAGGAATAACAACCATTATGACAATCGGTCTACAAGGTAGTGGTAAAACTACCGCGATTGGTAAACTAGGTGCCTTCTTCATATACGGTAATATTTAATTCTTTTCCAATTGTAACTAATTGATCGATTGCTGCTGGACGGTATACATCAGCAGCAATAAATAAGACATTCTTTTTA
>JBBACV010000081.1:0-6098 GCA_041656835.1 Acholeplasmataceae bacterium
TGGTTATACGATAGTTTAAGTTATTTTGTTGAATTTATTACGTAATAGATTATAATAGAGTATATGAAAAATAAAAAAGTAACCTTAGAAGATATAGCCAAAAAATTAAATATCTCTACTGTATCGGTTTATAAAGCATTGTCAGATAAACAAGATATAAGCGATGATTTAAAGAAAAAAGTCTTAGACATGGCTATTAAAATGAATTATAAATTAATCGATCCCTTAACAAAACTATCTAGAAAGCTATATTATTTAACACCCGAAAGATTTAGTTTTTCTACTGAACAATTTTATAATGGAATTTTTTTGGAAATGAAAAAATCTTTTAATTTAATTGATATTAATTTAGAAAGTTATATTGCTGCACGAGACTTTTCAGTTCAAAATTTTATTAGAGAACGAGAACTATTAAGAGAAACCAACTATGGAGTATTTTGGTCAGGAATAATACCAGATAAAATCTTAAATGATTTTATCCAAAATAATATTCCCCTTGTAGTAATTGATTATTATCTTCCAAATGTTCTTAGCACCTTTATTCAAATAGATGATTATCAAGCCGGGTTTGATATTACAGAATATTTAATAAAATTAGGTCACCACGATATTTGCTTTATCATCGAAACTGATGTTTCGACAAATGCCGATAAATATTTTGGCTTTAGAAAGGCCTTGCATATGAATAAAATACTTTTTGAAAAGCGCATGCATATTAATTTATCTTTATCAAATATGGATAGTTTTTTGAAATTTACATTGCCTGAAAAAATGCCAACAGCATTTTTGTTTGATTCTGATTTTTCTGCGAAAAATTTTATGATTATAGCGTTAAACCAAGGCTTTAATATTCCAGAAGACTTCTCTGTGGCTAGTTTTGATAATACAAAACTATGTGAAGATTTAACCCCTACATTAACAAGTATTGGACCAAATAGAGATGACATTTCAAAATCAAGCTACAAAGCGATGTTAAAACTAATGTCTAAACCGCAAAGAAGACATGTAAATATTAAATTATATTCAGAAATTGAAATAAGAAATTCCACCAAAAATATAACTAAAAAACACTCCTAAGCATACTTATGAGTGTTTTTATTTATTAATAGTTAAGTAAATAATCTTATTTTAAACCATTTTAGTTCCATCACTAAGATCTGATTCATAAAATGATGGTTTGTAACCTATTAATTTTTCATACTCTTTAGAGACGTTTATCTTTAAATTACTAATGTCATCATTTTTAACAACGGCAATTAAACATCCCCCAAAACCAGCGCCAGTCATTCTAGCTCCTGTTGCTTGATATTTAATTAATAATGATTGTAGAGTATCAAGTTCAAGACCTGTAACTTCATAATCGTTTTTTAAAGAATAATGAGAATCATTAAGTAGTTTTGAAAAGCCAATTATATTATCATTTTCTAAATATTCTTTTGACCTTATAACTCTTTCTTCTTCGGTAATTACATGTCTAACTCGTTTAAATAATAAATCATTATTTAAATAATTTTTAATATTATTTAGTTCACTACTTTTTAGTTCACATAAGTTATTAATTTCGTAATGATTTTTTAAAATATCTAACGCTTTTTTTGTTTCAAAAAAGCGCTCATTATATTTTGAATCAGTTAATCCTCTTTTTTTATTTGAATTTATAATTAATAATGTATAGTCTTTTAAATTAAAAGGTACATATTCATATTTCAAACTATCGGTATCAAGTAAAATTGCGTGGTCTTTAAGACCAGCAATAATTGAAAACTGATCCATAATTCCTGAGTTTAATCCTAAATATTTATTTTCAACCATTTGGCCTAATAATGCTTTTTTCTCTTTAGTTAGATTTAAATTGTTAAAGTCATTTAAAATGGTAATAATTAAGCTCTCTAAAGAAGCACTTGATGATAATCCAGATCCAGAGGGAAGAGTACTATATATGTATAAATCAAAACCGTTTTTTATTTTAATATCTTCTTTTTTAAAGATATTAAAGACACCTTTAATATAGTTAAGCCATTTATGTTTATAACTTTTTTTAAAGTTATTTAAATTAAATTTAGAAATATTTTTAGAGTATCCATCTGAATATATTCTAACTAAGTTATCATCTCTTTTTAAAACAGCCGCATAAGTACCAATTGAAATAGCAGCAGGAAAAACATGACCACCGTTATAATCGATATGTTCTCCGATTAAATTAACTCTTCCTGGGGAAAAGTATTTAATCGAATTTTCTTTATTAAATATTTTAATAAATTTATTATTTAAATAATTTTTCATTGATTTCCTCGACAGTAAATTTAATAAACTCTTTTTCATCTTTTTCTTTAAAAACACCACAATCCCTTAAAACTTTTTCAAAGACTTTACCAATTTCATTTTTTAAGAAACTATTAACATCATTTTTAAAGTCTTTATTTTTTAAAGTTTCTAACCAAGGTAAGTGTTTGGTTAAATCAGGGTGGTGTTTATTATTAATTAAATAGTCTTCCATTAATTTTAATTCATTTTGTAATCTGCCTGGTAAGATAGCTAATCCTATCGCCTCAATTAATCCGATATTTTCTTTTTTGATATGCCATTTATCTTCATGGGGATGAAATATTCCTAGAGGATATTGATCAGTTGTTAGGTTGTTTCTTAAAACTAAATCTATTTCATATAAACCATTTTTAAATCTAACAATGGGTGTTATAGTATTATGTGGTGTTTCATTAGTATGAGATACGATATTTAAATCTTTATTATTATAATTTTTCCAAATAGTTAAGATGTCGTTAGCTTTTTTAGCTAATTCTTCTTTATTTGATCCTTTAATTCTTAAAGTTGATAATGGCCATTTAATAATTTCAAGGGTGATATCTTCAAAAGTCCATTTTTTGATTGTTTTAGCATCTTCAATGGGAAATTTATATCTTCCTCCCTGATAATGATCATGAGATAAAATAGAACCTCCTACAATTGGTAGATCCGCATTAGAACCAAAGAAGTAACCTTTAAATTTATCTGTTAACAATAATAAATTTAAAAAAGTTTGATAATTAATAATCATTGGTTTATGTTCTTCGCTTAAAATGATTGAATGTTCATCATAATAAATATAAGGTGAATATTGGAAAAAATAAGTATTTTCTTTTAATTTAAATGAAATTAAACGATGTTGATCTCTTGAGTCCCGGTTAAAATTACCACTAAAACCTTCGTTTTCTTTACATAAAACACATTTAGGATAAGAGGTTGATTTGGTTTTTGATGCTAACATAATACTTTTAGGATCTTTCTCAGGTTTTGATAAGTTAATGGTGATTTCTAAATCGCCATAACTAGAATGGTATTTAAATGATTCGTTTTTATCAATTCTATCCATTCTTATATAATTAGTCGCTTTAGCATAATTATAAATAAAGTTCATTGCCTTATCGTTATCTTTATTATATAAATCATAAAATGTTTTTTCATATGTTGATGGCAACATACTAAAGACATTCATAATCTTAGCATCAAATAAATCCCGTTCTAAAACTGTATCATTAATTTTATTCTTTTTTATTAATAAATTTAGAATTGGATTTAAGGCATCACTTGGATAGGTAATTTCATTAGGTTTTGGATAATTATCATCTAAGACTTCATCTAATAAATAATATAATTGATTTCTAAGATAATTCATATCTCTCTCAGTTATGACTCCTTGATTTAATTCGTAATGAATTAAGTTTTCAATATGTTGTTTCATTTATCTAACACCGACTTTCTTTTAACTAATTTTGTTTCTACGATTATTTTTTCAGTAATAGTGCGTCCTTTTATTCGTTCAATTAACAAGTCAACACCCTTTTTACCCATATGTTCTTTATATACTTTAATAGTTGTTAAAGGGGGAATCGTAAATTCACTTTGTGGATCATCATTAAATCCGATAATAGAGACATCATCAGGAACTTTAAGATTACTTTCATGTAAGGCCTTTAAACTTCCTAAAGCCATTTGATCATTAGCAATTAAATAGGCCTTAGCTAAGTTTTTATTATGAATGATCTCTTTCATAATTGAATATCCACTATTAATCGTAAATTCTCCTAAATGAATTTTTTTAGAATTAGGAAATCTTTTTAAATAAGCTAATTCTCTGGGATCTTTAATTAATTTTTTTTCATGCTTTGTATATTCAAGTCCACCAATAAAACCAATATCATTAATATTTAATGATTTTAAGTAATCAATTGAATCATTATAAGCTTTATCAAAATCAACATAAATACTATCATAATTATCATTTAAATAATTATAATCAACAAAAACTAAATGTCTATAAAAGTTTTTAAACTTTTTTATTTCAGTTTCATCAAATTTACCAATTAAAATAGCACCATCTGCTGGCGTTAAATTATTTTCACCAGAAAAAGTTTTAATTAATTCTAATCCTAACGTATCAGCATAATGTTCGATGCCTAATCTTATTCTTAAATAATAATTATCATTTAATTCTTCTTCTTTACTATACCAATGAATTAGGGCAATCCGGTAATTTAATTTATGGTTTTTATTTTTAATTTGATAATCCAATTTAAAAGCTATATCTAAAACTTTTTTTCTAGTTTCATCAGATACTTTTAAATTAGGATCATTATTTAAAATTCTTGATACGGTTGATTGACTTACTTTTGCCGCCAAAGCAATCTCTTTTAATGTTGCCATTTATTTTAACCTCAATTTTATTATACATTATTTTTAATATTTAGTAAACATTTACTAAAAAATTTGTTATAATAAATATATAAATAAAAAAGTTGAGGATAATATGAAAACATATACTTTAAAAAATGAATTTCATGAAATTACTATTTTAGAATATGGAGCTACTGTTCATACATGGTATTCATTTAAAGAAAAAATTAATATCGTTATAAGTAATAAAAATCTAGAAGATTATTTAATCCCAGAAAACGGATATTTTGGGGCAACCGTTGGAAGATTTGCTAATCGAATCAGAGATGGTAAATTTACATTAAACAACAAAGAATATCAATTAGCTAAAAACTTTTCCGGTGGCCAACATGGTCATGGTGGGTATGAAGGTTTTAATAAAAAGAAATTTGAACTCGTTAGCTTTAAAGATAATGAACTTGTTTTATCATATTTTTCTAAAGACATGGAAGAAGGATACCCAGGTAATTTAGATTTTAAAGTTACATATAAATTAGATGGCACTAAATTAATTGTTAAATATCATGCTACAACTGATAAAGATACCATTATTAACATTGTAAATCATGCTCACTTTAATTTAAGTAATGAACCAAACATTTTAAATCATTCATTATATTTACCCGCTAAATATGTCTTAGAAACAGATAAAGATTTAGTTTTAACAGGTAATTTAAAAGAAGTTAAAAACACTCCATTTGATTTTAATACATTTACTCTTTTAAAAGATGTTTTATTTAAAGATGAAGTAAGACTTTATGCTAATGGCCTTGATCATTCATTTTTATTTGATAAAGAACATGTTTCACATTTGAAATATAAAAACAAAAACTTAAAAATCACTTCCACTTATCCAGGTACTCAAGCTTATTCGATGAATAATCCTATTAACCAACCACTTTTAGATAGAGTTTTCGAGTATCATGCTGGGATTGCATTTGAACACCAATATGAGCCAAACGCAATTAATATCCCTAACTTTAGTGATGTTATCTTAAGAAAAGGCGATGAATATAACGAAGAAGTTATTTATGATGTCTTTGAAGATTAATAATTTAAGTTAACATTAATTTTATTCTCAATATTTAATTTACTATTAATATAATCGCTAACACCGATAACTTCTTTATTTTTCTCGTCAATACCGATTATTAAAGCACCTCCACTATAATTAGCGAAAGCTACAACCGTTTTTAAAAGGTTATCCGAATATTCTCTTTTTAATTCCATTTGTTTAGTTTGGGTAAAATCCAAATTCATTTTTAAACTAACCTCCTAATTAAATAACATCATAAATTTAAATGATTTACAACGAATAAATTTGCTTCGTTTAAAAAAACAAACGAACCAATTCGGTTCGTCTGAAATTCTAAACGAATGATTTTCAT
>JBBACV010000082.1:0-6041 GCA_041656835.1 Acholeplasmataceae bacterium
AAGGTATCGTATCCTTGTTTGAAAGTATGAATATCTTTTTCAAGAGAAGCAATTTTTGCTGCATTAATAACATCTAATTTATGAGCTTCTTTATTAGTAATAGAAATATTTTCATAAACTGTTTTAGAATATAAAAATGGATCTTGTAAAACTGTTCCGATATTATATCTAATATATGATTTTTTAATATCTCTTAATTCAACGCCATCAATTAAGATACTACCTTCATATTCATACATCCTCATTAAAATATTTGCTAAAGTTGATTTACCGGAACCTGTTTTTCCAATAATTGCCACTGTATTTTTAGCATTTATTTTAAATGATAAGTTTTTAAATAAATAAGTTTTGTCATCGGGAAATTTAAATGATACTTTATCAAATATAATTTCACCAGTAATTTTGGGTTTTAAAGTACCATCAAATAAATATTCACTTTTTTGATTTAAAATTTCATTAATCCGATTAATCGCGACACTAGCTTTAGAAAACTCATTAATTAATCTTCCTAACCCTCTAATTGGCCATATCAATAATCCTAAAACCATTAAAGCTGCAATCACACTAGGGCCATCCATCACACCTTCTTTAACATAATAAATCGCCAGTACCGTAACTAAACCATATTGAGTCATTGAAATAAAATCCATTAATCCCCAATATAAAGCTACTATTTTATTAGCTTTAATTTTTTTATCTCGAAAAACAATGTTTTGTTTAGTCATTTTCTCTATTTCATAAGGTTCGTTTGAAAAAGCTTTAACAACTTTTTGATTACTAACATTTTCTTGAATAACGGTCATCATCTTTGATTCTTCTTCTTCGACTTCATTAAATATTTTTTCGATTTTGATAAAGTAAATTACTGATGATATTGCATATATAGGGATTACTCCTAATGAAATCCACATTATTGTTTGGTTAATAAAATACATTTGAAAAACCCCTGAAAAAAGTGAAGCTAAAAGCCCGATTAACTGCATAAACTGAAGGACAATAAAGCCAGTTACCGTTTCAACATCAGAAGTTACTCTTTGGATTAAATCACCAGAATCAGAATTTTTATGATAACTATAACTTAAGTTTTGAATATGTTCGAATAAATCCATCCGAAGATCATAGGCAATACTTTCTTGTGTTCTACCTCTTATGTATTGTTCGAAATACATAAAGGCATATCTCATTGCTTGATAAAAGGCTAAGGTAGTACCAACATATAAAGCAGTTGTTAATATATTAGGAGCACTATCGAAAAAGTTAATTAAAAACTCTGGTAAATTAACCGCTTGTAAATTATTGTTTAAAGGATCTAGATATAAATATAAACTTTTAATTAAATACTGGGTAAATAGTGGAACATATGAATACGAAAAACGGTGGAAAATTACTAGCACCGCTAAAATTAAGTAAAATATAAGATGAGGTTTTGTTAATTTAAATAACGATTTTATTTTCATGAGAGTCTTCCTTGCCCGTTAATAATCCCAAATTATATTTTATCATAACTATTAATAATAAGTTGTTTAATTATAATAAGATAACTCTTTTTCTTTTGAATAAATTAAATTAGCTAAATATGTCGCATCTTTATAAAAACCATTTTCTTTTAATACTTTAATACCTTCTTCATACCAAAACCTTAAATCAATAATATGATCAGGCATTTCCTTAACTTTAAGAACTTTATCTCTCAAAAAATTTAAATTAGCTTCTTTTTCCTTTAAATATTTAATTTCAAAATATTGTTTAATTAAATGATGACTTTTATTAATTAATTTAATATCTTTTGAGAGGGTTGTTTTTATTTCATTACATTTACCTAATTTGTTTAAAGTAAATAAATATAGAATATAAAATTCTTCATTTAAGTCATAGATTTCTTTTAAATTATAGTAAGATTTATCAAAATTTAAATTGTAATAAAAATAAATAGCTTTTAAATAATTTTTATTGTTTTCATTAATATTAGAAGTGCTTTTAAATAATGAGGATTCACTATTATTTTGTTTAAATTGACTTAAATATAGTAAATAATGATATTTTATTTGATGGGTTATTTCATAATATTCTTTATTAAAAAGAGTTTTTAAGATTTGTTCATAATTTAATAAAATATAACTATGATTATTTATTTTACAAGCGATAATAAGCTTTTCTTTTTCAATTAACAATTGTAATTTTTCTGGTAGTTTAAATGATTGGTAAAAATTTAAAATCGAGAAAGCATCTTTTAATCTACCTTCTTTTTTTAAAATGATTGCGGTTAAATACAAAAAAAGACTTAACTCTAAGTCCTGCATATTTTTAATATATGGATTAAGATCAAAATAACTTATTCTTGCTTGTTTGAAGTCTTCATTAATAATATATTGACTTAAATTGTATAGTTTAGCATAATATGTATACCCTGTTTTTAAACTTTGATCAATTTGATAACTTAAATTATAAAATAAAGCCTCAATAATATCATTGATTGTTTGTTGATGAAGTTCATCTTTTTTATAATCAATATTAATATCATATCTTTCTTCTAATAAATCAACATATTTATTGGTTGGAATTATTAAATTATTTTCAACCTTTGATAAATATGAAATACTACATATTCCAAATGCTCCTTCTTCGAGCGTTAACTTTAATTCTTTTCGTCGATGTTTTAAAGCGGAGCCAATATTAGATTGATGCTTGGGTAAATATCTTCTTAAATTAATTTGTTGTTTGACATATCCAAGATGAATATACATTTTTTATTCTATTTCCTTCCGTTTTTAACTATTATATATAAATGGATTAAAATAATCTCATAGTTTTTTATTGAAGGATAGAAAAAAAGGAAAACTAATTCCTTTTTTGATTGCAATATGAACACATATAACTTATTTTAATTTGGTCACATTTAGGGTTTCTAGCTGTACAGTAATACCTGCCAAACAAGATTAACTGATGGTGAAGTTTTTGCCATTTATCTTTAGGGAAAAGTTTCATAAGTTTCTTTTCAACTTGTAAGGGAGTATCCTTTTCTAAGGCTATTTTAAACCTTTTTGATACTCTCATGACATGAGTATCAACAGCAAATGCTGGAATGTTAAAAGCATTTGATAATAAAACATTAGCTGTTTTACGACCTACACCTGGCAATGATTCTAAGTCTTCTCTTTTGTTTGGGACTAAACCATTATATTTAGAAACTAATATTTCCGATAATTTTATGATGTTTCTTGACTTTGTTTTATAAAGACCAATTGATTTAATTAAATTAGAAACATCATCATAATCTGCATCTTTTAATCTTTCTGGAGTTGGATATTTCATAAATAATTTTTCAGTAACTTTATTAACTTGGATATCAGTTGTTTGAGCTGATAAAACAACCGCGACCAATAATTCAAAATTATTAGAGTAATTTAATTCAGGTCCAGCATTGGGAAATAATTCATCTAAATATTCCATAAATATTAAACTATCTTTTTTAGTCATTTAATATCCTTAAAAATCGAATCTAACATTTCAGCAGTTTTTTTATCAATTGGTTTTTTATTTAATTTCGTTTGATTTAAAAGACGTTCTAAATATCTAATTGAAAATCTTCCCGATAATTCATGTTTTTTAATTTCTGAAATAATCATTTCATGAGAATATAAATCCTCTTCATACCAAGATTGAATTAATTGAAGCTCATTGGCAGATAATGTTTTATTTAAAGCATTTTCTAATGATTTAATTGTTTCAGATAGGTTAGATTCGTTTTTAGAAATATTTTCTTCTCTAATATCATTTAAATATAGGTCAGTAATAATATTAAATGTACCATCTAAATTAAATACCTCAACTTGTTTATCTTTTCTTGTTTCTAATTCTAAAGAAACGAAACCTGATTTAGCTAGATTATCAACTGATTTTGCGATCTCTCCTGATGATAACTCAATTTTTCTAGCAATTGAAGTAATTGAGAAAGTCCTTCTTTTATACATAGTAAATAGCGTCTTTAAAACAAACAAATCATTTGGGCTTAATTTTAATCTTTTCCCTTCTTTTGTTAATAAAGCGTCAATTTCTAAAAAATGATTTTCATATAATTTTTTTAATAACATTTTACACTTCCTTTACAACTTTTAAAAGTGCAGCTTCAGCAGCTTTTTGTTCAGAATCAATTTTTGAATTTCCAATTCCGGTTCCTAATAAAATATTTCCTTCTAAATAAACATTTGATTTAAAAACAGGTTTATGGGAGGGACCTCCTATTTTATTGGTTTTATAAGTTAAACTCTTTCTTTCTAATTGAATAAATTCTTGTAGTTCAGTTTTATAATCTTTAATTTGTTTAGTTATTTCAAGATAAGGAACTACCACTATCTCAAATGTTTTAAAAGCTATTTCGATTCCTAAATCTAAATAAATGGCTGCAAATAAAGCTTCAATTACATCGGCTTGAATACTAGGTTTAGCATTTAATTCCCCGTGTCCTAGTTTAATATATTTAGCTAAATTTAATTTTTTTGCATAATAATAAAGAGCTTCTTCTCTGACGATTGAGGCTCTTGTTTTTGTTAAGACTCCTTGATCACTTTGATAGTTTTTATATAAATAATCACTGGTGATTATTTGTAAAATAGCATCACCTAAAAACTCTAATCTTTCATAGTCTATAACATTATTCTCATTAGCATAAGAAGAATGAGTTAAGGCTATTTCAAATAGTTTAGTGTTTTTAGGTTTTATTTTTAACTTATCAAATAATTCATTCATTGTTATTTCCTAAGGCTTTTCTTACTTTGTTAATTACATCATTTCTAACCATAGTTGAGGCTTGCATGATTGCATTTGAAAAGGCATATGCATTTGAAGAACCATGAGCTTTAATCACTACATTATTTAATCCAGCAATTAATGCTCCACCTATTTCATCGGGTGATAAAGATTTTTTAAAGTTTTTAAGGGGCTTTTTTAAAAATAATACTGCGGCTAATTTAGCAAAGAAGCTACTCTTTATTTCTCTTTTTAAAATATCACCCATTGCTTTAGCGGTACCTTCCATTGTTTTCATAACGATATTAGCGGTAAAACCATCAGAAACTAAAACTTGAGCATCACTTGTTAAGATTTCTTTAGGTTCTAAATTCCCATAGAAATTAATTAAGGGGTGTTCTTTTAAAAGATTAAAGGTTTCTAAATCTAATTCTCTACCTTTGGAATCTTCACTTCCTATATTAATTAAAGCAACCTTAGGAGTTTTTTGATTATAAACATTTTCTAAAACAATTGTCGCAAACACTGAAAAATCAACTAAATGTTCAGGCTTAGCATCTATGTTGCCACCAGCATCTAAAAGAATCGTTGGCTTGCCATCAACAGTTGGTATAAAAGGTGCAATCGCTACTCTTTTCATTTCTTTTAATGGTCTAATTAAAAAGTAAGAAGAAAATATTAAAGCTTGCGTCGGACCAGCTGAAACAACTGCATCAGCGTTACCTTCTTTTACATAAGTAATAGCTTTTAACATTGAAGTATCTTTATCAGCTCTTAAAGTGTTTCTACCAATTTCTTTAACTCCCATATCAAAATGTTTATCAGTATGAATAACTTTTAATCTCGGATGCTCTTTTAAATATGGTTTCATTAACTCGGTATCACCAAATAAAGTAACTTCTATATCATTAAACCGATCAAGTGCTAACAAAGTACCTAAAACTATTTCCTTAGGGGCATAATCTCCACCCATGCCATCGATTGCTATTTTTATCATTTAAACCACCTCTTTAAACTAAATTATATCACGTATTTTTTATTATTTTTAATAGATATGAATATTTATCAATATTATTTAAATAATATATTACATCTTTTTTGATGTTTTGTAAAATATTTAAATCACTTGAAAAGTCTAAATATTTAAAGTTATATTTACCAGTTTGGATAATCCCTGAAAATATTCCGGGCCCTCTTAATTTTAAGTCATAAGCTGCAAGAGTAAATCCATCATCAATATTTTTTAATAAATTTAATCTTTCGTTATCTAATTCATCTGTCACTAGATAACAATA
>JBBACV010000083.1:0-6029 GCA_041656835.1 Acholeplasmataceae bacterium
CTGTGGCGGCGTTAAGGAACGTAAGTTTCACGCCAAGATACGAGATCGCTGAACTCTATGGTATGGAATCCACACATGTGCAGGCAAGAGCGAAATACGCGCTTAAAGTCGATGTAGCGTTTGAATATGCTATGTGGGACTGTGACAGCGATTATGTACTCAGGTCGGTTCTGAACGGTGAGTACGACAACACCAACCCCGCAACTGACGACAACACAGCAAGTCTTCGTAACAAGTGTGCGTTGTTCAACGTGACAGCAACACATTACGACTCGTCAAGAACGAGGAAAGTTACTGCGACTGCTTACAACGTAGTGTTCCCCGAAATACCGTACGAACTGAGAGAGAACGAATTCATATCCCGTAACATGCGGGGTACAGGAGAAAGCGTGGCGTTTGCAACTGGAACACCATGACGATAAACAGAGACAAGTTTGACAAGATCATAGCCGACATCCCCGGCGAAGAAGACAAGATTCGGAAACTGATCACCGAAGTCGAGAGCAAGGAGTATAACATCCTCAAGATCGGCGACCTTGAGATCAAGATCCTCCCCTCTTTACCAAGAAAGCTGAGAAGGAAAGTAGCCGAACTTGGTAACAACCCTGACGAACGGGCGGTTGACGAGGACGCTTACAGGATTATTGCCGAGATGTGTGTAGAGTCTCCTTACAACAGACCCGAACTTTGGGAAGCGCTTGACGAAGAGTACGGGTTAGTTATACCCGCTATCAAACGGATATACGCGGCGTCCGTAGAAACGGAGGAACAGATAAAGACCTTTCGCGGAAAATAACGAAGGTCAGTTCCTTATAGAACTCTGTAAACTGTTGGGTAAAACCCCGAAAGAACTGCGGCTGACAGATGAGGAATACCTGTTCTTCATTTATGCGTTGCCGAAAGCGTATAAGAGGTGGGTTACGTAGATGGTCAAGAAGATAACAGTAGAAGTTGATGTTAACAACAAGAAACTTGAAGAAGTCAGAAAGTTTGTCAGGTCGCTTGAAGACGGCGTAACTCAGGTCAACATCAAACTTCGTGATACCGCACGTAAAACCTCTGAAGAGACGAAGAAACTCACCAACGAATACGAGAACCTCAGAACCCGTGGTTTCAACAAGATAGAAGACTCCACCTCCAACATTTTTGACAACATGGAGCGGATGAAAGCAGCAGCGGAAGCTTACCACGACGAGATAAGAGACACTATAAAAGAGGTAGAAGACCTTCGCGAGATGCTGGTTCTTGCTAACGAGGAGGAGAGAAAAGAGTTAGAAGCTGATATAAAGGTTCGGGAACGATACCTGCGCGAACTGAAGAAAGGTGCGAGATACGCTTCTGGTGAGATGAGACGTGCTGCCGAAAAGACAGCTAAAAAAGAGATAAGCGGTATACCCGAAACACCTGAAGAAGGTGGTCTGAAAGAACTGATGAAACGGTGGGCTGAATCCCTCAAGATGACTATAAAGGGAGAGAAAGAGAAAGACTCGTTATACAACAAGTATCGGAAGACGTTAACCGGTGTACTCATCGATCTCCACATTCTACGTATCCTCGGTCAGAACTCCCGTGTAGTCAACGAGACGTTTGTTAAGATGGGTAGCGTACTTGGTGCTTTGCTTGATGTTATCCTCATCCCTATGGTACAACCGATGGTTTCTCTCATGCGGGCTGTCGCTCAGCTTGCAGGGTACATAACCAGGATGAACCCGTTACTCCGTACACTACTCAGTACGATATTCATGTTCATTGTCAGTCTTGTCGCGTCACTCACACTGATTCGGACAGGTAAAGGGATGATCGACTGGTTCAGAGGTGGTAGCAAACCGAAACAACGTGCTGCCGGAGGGCCATTACAACCCGGACAGTCTGCGATAGTCGGTGAGAAAGGTGCTGAAATGCTTGTACCGTCAGCTGGTGGTGGGTTCAACGTCATCCCGAACAACCAGTTACGGTTCTTACAGGAAGGCACAACACAAGACAACAGTCTCGGCGGGTTGTTAACAGGGTTTACGGGATCGTTGTTAGAGACAACTACTGGAGGGGTAGGTGATTTCGGTAAGTTCCTGGGCGGCGTAATGGGCGAGAAAAGCACCCAGAACATGTTAGGCATGTTCGGTATGATCGGTGCTACTATAGGTGCGGTTCTTGCTCCTATGTCCGGGGCTATCGGTGCGGGTGCTGGTGTTATGGCAGCAGGGTTCGCGGGGTTGATGCGGACTGTCAAGAAGAGTGCTGAAGGTACACAGATAACAATAAAGAGTGTAGGTCAGAGCCTCAGGAACATGCTTGGCACAGCAACAGTTATCCTTAAAGGTGCGCTTATTGGTGCTGTTGTAGGTATTGCTGCTGCTTTAGGAGAAGAAACAGGGATAGGTCCGGGTCTTAGACAAGGTGTAGAACTGTGGAACGATCTGGTAGGATTACTTAACGAGTATTTGTTACAACCGTTTCTTCAATGGTTAGGTGAAACTGTTGGTATAATCTTTGAATGGTTAGCTGAGAAAGGACCGGAGTTTGTAGGGTTCCTGTTCAAGACGTTAACGGACTTCATAACCGGCGGTGTAGAGGTTCTTGATTGGGTGGCTCAGTTAGCGAATGCGGTGTTCAAGTTTCTTGGTCTTGACATCGAGATCCAACCGTTAGATATCTGGAACACTATCAAAGAGAAGATAAACGAGATATTGTCCATTCTTGGAACTGAACTCGGAAGACTTCCCGGCATTATAGCCGCTGCGATAGGTGGATCGGTTGGTCTTACGTTAGGTGGTCCGCTTGGTGGTCAGTTAGGTCTTGGTCTTGCGGGTATATGGTCTAACCTGTTAGGGTTTGATTTCCCGTCGTTCCAGTCGGGCGGTGTGATGCCTCACGACGGTCTTGCTTACCTTCACAAAGACGAGACAGTTATCCCGGCAAACGCAGCACCACAAGTAAAAATAGATATAAATATTGCTGGTAGTGTAGATAACAGAACTATAGACGAGTTAACACGTCGTCTTAAACTCGAACTGACACGGGTGAGAATGTGACGCATCCGATCGGAGCTATAGGGTTAGGGTACTTTGATAGTGGTTCGCCACCGACATCAGGAGATCCGAATTACGCATCTGCCGTTTACTTCTGGTTCGCCACTACTGAAGGTGACAACATCGTGTCTTGGGATGGAACACGCCCCGTTTACTACAACAGCGGTGGAGCAGCGATATCCAACTCGTTAACAAAGAACCCGATCGTTATAGGTATCCCGAACGACGATGCGTTTGGGTTTGATATCGGGTTCGCTGAAGGTGACGCGATAACCATATCGGTTACTAACCTGTCGTCCGCAAGTGCTGAATCGTTCGCCATGAAACTGAAAAACGTTATCAAAAAGGGTACAGGCGTGTCGTCCGGGTACGTGAACAAACCCATGCCGTTGATCTGGAGCGACAACACGTTCTGGGTGTTACCACGCAGCCTGAACATTAAACAAGAAGCGGGTCAGGGGAACATGGTCGATCTGACCGTCACGTTAGAGATAGTACAATGGAGTTAAAACTATGGGATCAATAGAAACCGCAAGCCTGATCTGGTATCAGTGTACTAACTGGACGGAAGCAGCAACGCACGGCGGGGACATAAACACCTCTGCAAGTATCGTCAGTAACACTGCTAACAACATCTTTGACGATGTAACAAACGCCGAACGTATTGCTGGAAACACAGACTACATGAAGATTTACTTCCGTAACGAGAACACTGATGACTATGCAGACGCTACGATCTGGATTAGCGCGAACACTGACGCTGCCGGTGACGCGGTTTGGATAACCCGTGCAGGTACGTACTCTCAGTCAGGTACCCCCGTAGTTGTGGAAAGCGGTGCTGCAACGTTCGGATCTGATCAGTATGTTTACGTTACCACTGACCTTACAGGCGGAGCGATTGTTCCAGGCGAGAAAATCTATAACAGTACAGACGATAGCGTGAACTACGCTGCCACAATATCTTCTGTAGCCGCTACGGTGATCACTTTAGTTGCGTCTTACGGTGGTACTGCCGGTGGTGGTAAAGACGCTTCTGTCGCATCTGCCGCAAGTTACACGTTCTACCAACCCGACACAGAGAACCACGCTAACGCATTAGCCGTAGGTACGCTGTCAACAAACGAATACGCCGGTGTCTGGGTGAAACGGATAGTCAATGCTGGAGCCGACGGTTACAACAACAACACGTTCACGCTTGAGGTGACCAACAGTTGAAAGGGATTGAACAATGACATTTAACACACTTTACTCAGCACAGGTTAACAGTCCTGATACCACTTTGTCCAGCGGGATAGACGATTCGGTGACTACTATACCTGTAACAGAGTTAGGAGTATTCCCGGCAGGCCCGAACCTCGCAGTTATCGGTAAAGGCAATGACGCAGAAACTATCCTTTATACGGATAAGAGTGCTGCTTCAGGTGCAGGCAACCTTACAGGTGTCACAAGAGCTTACGATTCCGATGGAACGTACGGTGTTGCTTCTGCATGGATAAAAGATACGGTTATATCACGGAACTTCACGTCACACGATTGGGACACCATCAAGAACAACGCAGAGGATCTGAACACCAGGCTCCAACCGGGATCTACGGACAACAGAATTATCAGAGCTGACGGTACAGGCAACGCGACAATACAGGGGTCGTCCGTGGTGTTAGACGACGACGGTAGGATCTATATTGATGATGGTAACAACAACGTAGTTTTCGGTGAAAATGCGCTTAACGCGAATACAAGCGGCCAGCACAATATCTCGTTGGGTTATCGATCGTTGTTTCTTAACGATGATGGTGATGATAACGTTGCTATTGGTGAAAATGCATTATTCTCTAACACGGAAGGGAGATACAACGTTGCTGTAGGACCATATTCGCTATATTCTTCAACTACTGTTGATTATAACGTAGCTATAGGTTATTTTGCTCTTCGTCAAAACAAGGCTGAAGAAAATGTAGCTGTAGGTAACAACGCACTTTATTCCAATACCTCTGGTGGAAGCAACACCGCTGTTGGTCACGAAGCACTACAATATAGTGAAACAAACAACTACCTTACTGCTATTGGCGCAGAATCTCTCGCAAACCAGTCTGGAGATTATAACGTTGGTGTTGGTTACAAGGCACTCAAATATAACACTTCAGCTACAAGCAACATCGGGATCGGTCATAAAGCAGGATATTACAACAGTAATAGTTACAATATAGCTATAGGAGACGAATCACTTTATTATAATAGTGGAATCAACAACACGACTGTAGGTCATTACTCTTTAAAAAGCGTTGCGACTGCTGACAACAACACAGCTGTCGGGTATTGTGCCGGATACAACGACAACCAACTTGCAACCGCATCTAACTCGATAATGTTAGGTGCGAACACCTTCACCGATCGGTCTAACCAAGTAGTCATTGGCGACGAGAACGTAGTGGAGACACAGTTAAGAACGGGGGTATATGTAGGATCGACATCGGCAACAGCACACACTCAACCCACAGCAAAGTTACATATTGCGGCAGGTTCCGCATCTGCCGGTACTGCACCACTCAAACTGACTTCTGGGACAAACTTGACATCTCCTGAAGCCGGTGCAATTGAATATGATGGAACTTATCTCTACTTCACAGATTCGGACAGCACACGGAGAACAATATCGTTCGGTTGGTCGGAAGTTACAGGCACAACACAATCATGTGCCGTCAATACCGGGTACATACTCAACAACGCCTCACTTGTAACTGCCACCCTACCGGCAACGGCATCAGTCGGTGACGTGATCCGTATTGTCGGAAAAGGCGCGGGTATGTGGAAACTGGCACAGAACGCAAGCCAGTACATCCGGTTTGCCGGGTTGACGACAACTACCGGAACGGGAGGATACCTGCAAGCTGAGACGGCTTATGATTGTGTTGAGATCATGTGCACGACGGCGAATAACGGGTGGACTGTGATATCAAGTATTGGGAACATCGAGGTGGTCTAAATGACACGTAAAACAAACGC
>JBBACV010000084.1:0-5974 GCA_041656835.1 Acholeplasmataceae bacterium
GTTGCCATCCCCCATCATCAAATAGTTAAATTAGCGATCCCCACCGAACGCCCCACATCTAAAATACGTGGGGCCTCTTTTTGAAAAAGTGAATTTGCTGTATCAAAATAGGTCACCCAACACATAAAATTATAGGTTAGTGTCCCAATGGGACACTTTTATTTATCAGAACTATTGACAACAACCCCAATTAGGTATATAACTCAAAAGGGAGCGATAATATGACCAAGGCCATAAAGATACTTAGAAATAATTTAAATATGACATAAATTGAGTTTTATAACCTTTTAATATGTAAATTGATAAAAATATAAAAAAAACAGGAATATTAATTTATGAAGAAACGTTAAACATGAAAATTAATAGGTTGTTTTAGACCTAATATATGATAAAATTTAAATAAATTAGGAGGTTGATGAAATGATTATTTTATCAGATAAAATTATTAGTGTAACAGAGGCAAATCAAAATTTTTCTAAAGTAACTAAGAGAGCTAATAAACATGGTGATGTTATAATTTTCAAAAGAAACGAGCCAGCTTATGTTTTGTTTGATATTGAAAAAATGGTTCCTGAATTTGTTAAAGCATTTGAAAAGTTAAAGTTGAAACATATTTCTGAAGAACTTTTTAAAGAGTATGATGAAGCATATAAAATATTAGCTAAATGATAATAAATACAGATATAGTTATAAATTTACATAAAAGAATCATTGAAACTAGCGGCGGTACGCATGGCGTTAGAGATTATAAGTTGGTTGGTTCAGCAGTTAATACCATATATCAAACATATGATTCAAATGATTTATATCCAACCATAATAGAAAAAGCTGCCAGACTTTGTTATGACTTAAGTAAGAATCATCCTTTTATTGATGGCAACAAAAGAACTTAAATGCATATATTAGCAGTATTTCTAAGAATGAATAATTTATCTTATAAACCAACAGTAGAAGAAGTAATTAAAATTGGTCTTAGTTTAGCAGATGGAACGTTATCATACAATGATCTAGTCAAATGGATTGGAATAGTTATTGACAGGTAAAAAATAAGAATTAAAATCTTATATTTTAATTTTAGTTATGAAGTAAATCATTTGTAACAACACAAATAATCATATTAGAGTGTCCCACTGGACGCTTTTTATTTTATACGATTGTTTTATCTCCTAATGAGGTATATAAATTGGTTTGAATGGATAAAATGACCAATGCCACAAATGACATTTAGAAATAATTTAAATATGACATAAATTAAGTTTTCTAATCTTTTAGATATACCGGTTAAATCAATTAGAAACTGGGAACAAGGTATAAGAGTACCAAGTGATTATTTTTAGAAGTAATTACTAACTTTTTTCACCTATAAATTTCCTCTTAAAATTCATTTATAAAATTAGTTGGATTAATTTAAAATAGATTTGAAAATAAAACTTTATTTCTAGATGACGTTTATTATATTAGTTCATCAATTATAGGTAATAATAATTAGCATCTTTTTTCTTATAAGCATATTTAAAATTAATTTTATTAATTAAAAACTCATATGAAAAGGAAGCATACTCTTCATCGCTATCGCCATTTAAATAATTAGAAAATTGATTTTTTTGCGTTTGCTTATCGGTTAAATGAATTGTTAAATCAAATAGCGCAAGACCAAAATTGCTCTTTCCAGATGAGTTTTTACCATATAAAATAGCGGATTTTATTAATTCATCTTTAATCGCAAAAGTATTAAACTGATATTCTTTATAATCAGAAAAATCAAAACTGATTTCTTCATTAAATCCCTTGTAGTTTTTAACACTAATTTTTTTAAACATTATTAGGACCTCCGACACTATTCTATAACAACCGATATTTTTTGTCAGAACTTCCGTAATTTTTTTACACGAAGTCTGTTTTTAAAAACTAGTCAAAAATCAACAAACACTTTTTAGTTTAAAATTTATTCTATTAGGTATATAATATATTTGGAACAATACTCAAGAGGCTTAAGAGGCTCGACTCGAAATCGAGTAGGTCCTTAATAGGGCGCGAGGGTTCAAATCCCTCTTGTTCCGCCAAATCTTAAACTCTATAAATATTTATCAATCATAAAAACTATTATTTTGATATTCTTATTATACAATTTATCAAAAAAATAACTAACCTATGCTAAAATTATTACATAGGTTAATTTTTTACTATTATTAATTAGATTGAGGAATCATATGGAAATGACAAAAGAAAAAATATTATCATATAATAATTTCAACTCCCTAACAAGAGACATAATTGCTCTTGCTTCTGAAATTATGCCTGATAAAATTATCTATATTAATTTTTTAAATGATGATGTTCAAGTAACGATGAAAGTTTCAAAACATGATACAAAAGTTAATTTAGTTGAAGGAACAACAATTCCGGTTGATGAGGCTATCTGTAATAATATTGATTTTGAAAATGGGGCTCCTTTAATTTTAGAAAATGCCAGTAATAATAGTTTTAATGATAAAATCAATAAAACTATTAAAGATGGCAATATTGGATCTTATTTAGGTATCCCGATTTTATTTAGAAATGGGAAGAGATTTGGTGCTTTATGTGCTGCTCATCATAATAATAGTAAATTTGATAAAAATGATATTTATTTATTAGAAAGAATCGCTAATTTATTTTCTTATTATTTAGAACTTGAAAGTCATGTTTATGTAGATTTATTAACAGGACTTGGAAATACTAGATATCTTCTTTTAAAAGAAGAGGAAATTATCAATCAAGGTGGTTTAGCTTTAATGCTTGATTTAGATAGTTTTAAATTAGTTAATGATACCTTAGGACACCATATTGGTGATTTAGTATTAAAAGAATTTGGTTTAAAAGTTATTAATTTCATTAAAAACTTTAAAACAGCATACGCAATCAGATTAGGTGGCGATGAGTTTTTAATATATATAAAAGATGAATTACCTTTAGAAGATATTAAGAAGACATTAAAATCTTTAAATCTTGAATTAAGTAAATGGAGTACTAATATTAATAATTTAAACTTAACATCAAGTATTGGTGCTTTTAAGTTTAACCAAAAAGATTTTAATGAGTTTTCAGAACTTTATAAAAAAATAGATTCTTTATTATATAAAGCAAAAAATAATAATAAAGGAACTTATATGTTTGAAACAACAAAATAATTATAATAAGTGTTAAAATTGGTTTAATAAAAAAAGAAAGGTCAGATAAATGAAGAAAGAATTAATTAAAGATAATTTTTATGAAGCAGTTAATGGTAGTTGGTTAGAAAAATCAGAAATACCAGGAGATCAACCGGCAATCAGTGCATTTTTAGAACTACATTTAGGAATTGAAAAAACTTTAATGGACTTAGCTAAAAAATGGAATGAAGATCCTAAAGGATTAAATGATAATTTATTAAAGTTTTTAAAAGTTTATCAAAAATCTCATGATTTTGAAACAAGAGAAAAGTTAGGGGCTAAACCAATTGATCCAATTATTAGTAAAATTAACGAAATTAATAGTTTAGCTAATTTAGAAGAAAACTTTAAAGATTTAAAGCTTGGAGCAATTGATTTACCATTTGGTTTTTCAGTGATGCAAGATTTCTTAAATAGTAACAATCATGTCTTATATTTTAGTTTAAGTGGTTTAATTTTACCTGATACATCATATTATCAAAAAGAAGAAACTAAAAATCAATTATTAGGGTTATGGCAACAAACAACTACTCAAGTTTTAAAATTATATGGTTTAAAAGATGAGGAAATATCAAAATTAATTACTGATACAATTAAATTTGATAGTTTATTAGTTCCAGTTACAAAATCAAGAGTTGAACAAGCTGATTATGTTAAGATGTATAATCCTTTATCAAAAGATGAAGTTAATAAAAGAGTTAAGAACATTAATTTAATGAATTTAGCAGATGGCTTAGTTAAAACAAATGTTGATAATTTAATTGTTACTAACTTAGATGCAATTGATAAATTTGATGAAATCTTTAATGAAGATAACTTTGAAATAATTAAGTCTTGGCTAAAAGTCTTTAATTATTTAAAATTCACCGGTGAATTGACTGATTCATTAAGAATTGCAGGTGGAGCCTTTAGCCGTGCTTTATCTGGAACTAAAGAACCACAAGCCAAAGAAAAATCCGCTTTTTATAAAGCCTATAACTACTTTAATCAAGTAGTTGGTCTTTATTATGGGGAAAACTATTTTGGACCGGTTGCAAAAAAAGACGTTGAAACTATGGTTCATGAAATGGTTTTAGTTTATCAACAAAGAATTAAAGATAATTCTTGGTTAAAGGAAAAAACTAAAGAAAAAGCAATCAAAAAATTAAGTACTTTATCTGTCTTAGTCGGTTATCCTGAAGAACTACCTAAATATTATGATTTATTTGAAATTAATGATGAAGATAATTTATTAGATATTAGAGTTAAAACATCTAAAATACTAACCGAAGATAACTTAAATAAATATAATAAAGAACCTAATCGTAAATTATGGGGAATGCCAGCTAGCATGGTAAATGCCTATTATAGCCCATTTAACAACCAAATTGTTTTCCCTGCAGCGATACTTCAAAAACCATATTACAGCACTAATCAATCTGTTTCAGCAAACTTTGGTGGAATTGGTGCCGTAATAGCTCATGAAATTAGTCACGCATTTGATAATAATGGTGCAAAGTTTGATGAAACAGGTTCTTTAAATAATTGGTGGACTGAAGATGATTTAAAAGCTTTTGAAGAAAAACAAGAAGCAATGATTAAATTATTTGATGGTGTTGAAACTGGTTATGGTAAATGTAATGGTTTATTAACTGTTAGTGAAAATATTGCTGATAGTGGTGGTTTAAGAGCTGCTTTAGAGGCTAGTAAATCTCATAGTGATCATAACTTAGAAGACTTCTTTATAAATTGGGCTAAAGTATGGCGTAATAAAGGTCATCAAGAATACAAACAATTATTACTAACCATTGATGTGCATGGACCCGCTATTTTAAGAGCTAATATGCAACTTAAAAATTTAGTTGAGTTTCAAGATTATTATAAATTAAAAGAAAGTGATAATATGTATTTAGCCAAAAAAGATATGGTTTCTATTTGGTAATCTAAATATTTTGTAAAACCTATCATGGATAATTATTTAAACTTTGTTAATAGCTTAGATAAAGAAGATGTTTACTACACATATAATTTGATAATACCTAAACCTAAAAAGTATGAATAAATTACTAAAAAAGAAATGATACAAGAGCTTTATCATTCTTTATCCCGGCCTGATGCTTTAATTAAATACGTTTCTCCTGATTCAATAAAAGTCTTAAAGAAATTTATATCGACTAATAACTATCAAGATTTTTTAGCAGAGGTTCAAGCTGTTGATGAATTATTTAATTCGTATTTAATTTTTCGCGATCCAAAAGCCAAGAAATTAATCGTTCCTGATGAAGTTAAAAATGTTGTTATACAATTTGAAATAAATGAAAATGACCAAGAAAGAGATGATTTTTATTATTTCTTTTTTGGTCTTTTATTAACAAGAGGAAAAATAAAGATTAAAGAAGCGGAATCAATATATTTAAAACTTAAACCAAAAGATTTTAATTTCCCTTTTAATACCATTTATGATTTCTACCGCTTATTCTTCAAAATTGATTATTTTTTATTAATTGAAGAAGATATTTTAGCCCTACATGAATTCCATGATTATGAAAATATAATAATCGATGATTATCATCCTATTTATAATTATACTTTTGATACTTATATAACAATTGGTAAATATAGACTAAACTTAGAAATTCCTATCTTAAAAGAATTTTACGATGTTATTATTAATGATGATTTTATTATTTTAGATTCAATAAATCGAATTATTTTAGGAATTCAAACTCATCCATTTTTATTTTATAAATATTTAGAGTTTTTAATCTCTGAACATATCGATCGGTTTTATTCATCGAAAGATG
>JBBACV010000085.1:0-5942 GCA_041656835.1 Acholeplasmataceae bacterium
CATCCATGGTATAAAAAAGTGTCCCTACAACTTCGCGATCGTTTCCAGGTCTGCGATTGCGCCTTTTGTTGTTCCCCGGTTGGTTGGCCCGTACAGGTATTTCAGTGCCAGATCAACGTCTCCTCCCTTTAGGTGTCTCAATGCTAACTCTATATCGGTTGGTCGCAACCCCATCCCCAGCGCCATCCCGTAAGCAGTGGACAACGTCTTAACTGTCGGTGGTGTCACTTTCAATAGCTCGATTATTCGGTCGATTGTTTTCATTCGACCACCAGTGATCCTGCTATCCCCTTTCGAACGCTTGCTCTTCTCGTTGTGGTTATTACCTTCTTTGTATCGTAGTCGATACCTATTCCTTCCTTGATCGCGTCATCGAACTGTTTAAACAGCCCTACCCGCAATGCTTCTCCCGGACCACCGTCTTGCCATGCCTGGTACATTTTTAGTGCGTCCTGGCGGATCATCGGTACATCGTCCGGATTTATCTCGAGGTCTATCAACTGGTCCGATATCTGTCGCATCGCATCTTTCTGTCCCGGATCCGTTGACCACCCTGACATCAAATCGAATAGCACGCTTCCGATTACCGACGTCGCGACGTTCCCCAGCGATGTACAGAACAGCTTCTTTCCCACGTTCGCTACTTTGGGTACCCACGTCGGTCCCACGACGTCTCCTGCACTTATCTGTCTACTTGTCGGTATGGTGGCCACCTGTCTTTCTACGACGTTTGGCACTGGTTCGGCCTGTTCGTTTCTAAGCGCGTCAAGCGTCGCGCACACGTTACACTTCCTGGCCATCTTCGACAGTTGTAGCTGGTAAGTGTCCGACGTTAGTTCCTCCCTTGTGTAGTCTGTTTTTGGGAATAATAGATATACCAATTTTGTTCCTGCTGGTGGTCTCGAATCGTATCCTAGTGCTGCTTTGTATCCGGACTTTCCAAACTGGCTGCTGTTCCAGTCTACGACGTTTTCAACCAGCACTCCGGGGTTCACTATGACTTTCCAGTTGTTTCCGTCTTCTTCTACTGTGAACATGTGATCTCCTTGACGCATAGCCCTATTACATCCATCAACAATTTTGCGTCTTTTTCTTCTCTCTCTATTTCTTTGGTGACTCCAGGATATATATCTATTATGAAGTCCAGCACTATGTCGGTTATAGTTTCATTATCCAGGTCGTCTGTTGCCGCGCGAACTATGTCGATATTGTCTGATATCTTGTCTATCGACATGATTTTGTCAAAAATGGCGTTAGCATCTAACATTCGCGCGTTTTCAAACAGTTTGCTCACAGCGTCTTGATCCGGGAGCAGTGGGGCTGTAGTGTATAGCAGCTCCCAGAAATCCATGTCGCTCATGATATCGCCTTCCGTTTGATGTTTTTAGCGGTAGCCGAACCACCTTTGGCCATTTTCGATTTCATGCGCATTGCGTCTACCATCGGGGCCATCATTGACCCCAGCGCGTTCCATTTCTGGCTTTCCGCTTGGTGCGCTGCCATTGCCATGTCCTGCTGGCGCTTTGCCGCCTCTTCCTGGATCTCTAATGCTTTCATCTCGCGTTCGTGTTCGTACCTAGCGCGTAGCACTTCCGCGTTCTGGTCAGGTTTTAGTTCTACCCCGGTCACTTCTTTTATCTGTGCAAGAATGGCTGGTAGATCGTTTCTCGTCAGCGCGTCTGGTCGCGTCTGGTTAGCTTGCTGCATTGTCTGCACCTGCTTTTCAAACATCTGCTGCATCATCTGCGCCCGTTCTTCGGCGTGTGCCCTCTCCAGTTCCATCTGTTTTTCCGCCGCCTGTAGCAACTTCTCCTGCAGTGCAGCTTCGCGTTGTCTCGTGTCCTCTGAGATCGCCTTGGTAACCTGCATCAGCGCCTGGAGGATTTTTTCGTTTCCGTTCTCTGGCGGACGTTGTGCCTGGGTCATCTGTTGCAGGTTCATCCACATCCCTAGCATGTTTTTTTGCTGTTCGCTTTGCGCCGCTGTCATGGCCAGCATCATCTGGGCAATCTCGCCCATCCCTGGTTGTTTGTCTCCCCCGATGTTCATCATCCTCTGCAGGAATTGGTTTCCAGGCGCTCCGCCCATTAAGCCTCCTATCAGCGAATCCTTGTTTTCTTTTATAAATTCGGACCTCTCTTCTTCCGGCAACTGGTTTAACATGGCCAGGATGGGATTTGATCCCTGTGGTTGTGCTGCTGGCATACCCCACATTGGCGCTGGTGTTGGTGATTGCTGGGATCCACCGTTGCTTTGCAGCTTATCAAGTTCCTTTTTCGTTTCTAGCTCCTGGACCTTTGCCATGTTCGCTGCGGATCTGACTCTGGAATCTGAAATCTGTTGCATTGCGATCTGTACGAGATCTGGCGGGAAACTCATATCGTTTCCGTCCATCATCTTCTTCGCCTCGGTTGCAATCGTTACCGGGTTCTCCTTTTTCACCCCACTTGATGGCGAATTGTTTGTCTTTGCTGTCGATTTCGACTGTGCCATGAACCATTAGTTTGGTAGGCAAAGTATTTAAGCCAGGTTGTACTAGTACTATCACACACTGCGCTGGTAGTAAACAGGAGGTTCTTGCATGGTCTGGTATGAGGATCTGGCCCCCCGTGGTCGGAACAACGTCACGATTTCTACGACTGTATCGCGAGATAAGGCGGCACAACTCGATAAAATCGGCGACTGGCTGTTGGTTACTGGCCAGATAAACAAGAATACGTCGTATCGTTGTGCTCAGTATGCTATTGATCTGATGATCGAGCTGTTGTCCAAACAGGCGAAACGGTAGACATATGCCCGCACATCCGTACCACTGTAACATAGATTTGTTCATCCTTGGCAGGAAGTTCAATCATGTTCACGACATGTTGGACGCTTTCGCCAAGGAGGTCGGCCCCAACCACCGTGACCACTTTCACGACGACGACGGTGTTGCGATGGTGTTCTACCAAACTGGCGACATATATGCTGCTTGGTCTGCATTTTATCACATCACACTTGATTTTCTGAATGACGACGTGGGTGTCGAAGATTGCATCGCCGAATTTATGCGTCGGTACTGGTCCGGAGAAATCCCACCGTTTGATCCCAGTCAAATCCCCCCATCATTAGAAATAGAATGAACTAGGAGGTCATATACAATGTCCGATGAAGAAATTGTTGAAACCGAACAGCCTACTGAACCAGGCAATGAGACGTCTGTTGAGCAGTTGGATGACGAGACTATCGAGGAAGTTCCTTGCGTTCAGTGTCAGTTAGACAAGGCACTGTCGGCACTGACACTCACCACCGCGTGCCAGATGGTCAAAGATCCTGCAGCTCGAGAAGGTTGTGTGTCGTGGGCTGAATCTCTCGACCCAGAAAAGATCGACGATTTCCAGGAGATCGCCCGCGAGACGGTTCGTCGTGCTGGTGTTGGATCGCTGAACGATTTTGCGAAAGGGTTGAATGAAATGATGCACGGTGCTATAATCGACGTCATCGCAGAGAAAAAGGCCGCTGGCGACCAGATTAGTTCAGAAGAGGAGAAGATCTACAAGTTCCTGACTCTGCAGCGAGGAGTATGACCGCTCAGGACATCCTTGCGTTCGCTTCGTCGCACGGTGTCCTGGTCCATCCCCGTATCAACCGGGGGTTTGGTAGCCTCGACGCGTTCGTTTCCGAGTACAACGGTATGTGTCCCTCGGTTCCAAATAGGCAGTGTCCGTGCCAGGAAGCGCTTGACTCTATTGCGGCTCGTGACCCTATGGACCAGCACTGTGATGGATACCTGATAGCTACCGCTGCGTACATGAACGCCGTGGATCCAAAAGGCAAGCTGTATGGTGAGGTAGATGACCAACCCCCTGTATCCGACGAGGTCAGTGAGGTGGTTAAAGGATACCTGGTCGGTATCGACGAAGCCATCAAGCTCTTCGACTCCGAAAAACACGAAGAATCGTTTGACACCCTTGTCGAGCTCGCGGATGGCACCGACTGCAATGTCTGCAAGGAACAGTTCATGACCGAGGCTATCCACGTCAATAATGCCAGGAACCTGTGCGAGCTGCCCTATGTCGGTGGGTGCAACGAAGAGAAAGCGCGAGTTAAAGCCCGTCTCGACAAGATGCGATCTTTCTTCGCTGGCGCCGTCGACTCGCAGCCGTCGGATTCTCCTAAGAAATCAGCGCCCTCTCCATACCGGGCTGCTATGTCGGACTGGATGAAAAGCGCTGACCTTGAACCGTATCCCCAGAAGGTCCGGTTCTTTATGGCTTCACAGCTCGCTGGCGGTAAGTGTTCTACCATCGAAGAAGCAAAAGATGCGGCGATGGCTGCACACGCCGAGTGGTTCGCGTAGGAGGTCTAACCATGGACATACTCGATAAAAACGTACTCGGTTATCTCGTCCAGTGCGGTCCACTGACAACCGCTGAACTTGTTGAACATATCTTCGAATGGACCGATCGGTACGATCGCCACAAGAAAATGTCCAAGCTCCGGTTCCATCTCGAACGTATGTCTGGTGAAGGTCTCATTTCGCGCGATAAAAATAAAAAATACACTTTATCCGAGTGTGTGATATGTGACGAGTCCACACTTTCGCTTCACACCAACGCTGGTGACATCCGTCTCGACACTGGTCCGGTCATAATGTTTGAACGACCCGATGGCGATTTTTTGCTGGTCCTCCTCGACCAACCATAGTACTTTTTATACTCCGGCTTTCAAATTATATGTGTCATGACAGGAGAAGGTTATAAGGTCACATTGGCGTTCTTTGTGATGTTCACCACGTTGGCGATCATTGCGATGTTCCGCCCCAGCGAATTGTCGCAGATGATTATGGTCGCGTTGGTCAGTGCACTCAGCGGCGCGTCTGGTATGTGGTTTGGTACTCGTGGGAAAACTGCGGGGTGACAATGCAATTGCCCATCGACCCGTCCCATATCAACCACGATAATTTGCCACAAGTAGTTGGCGCGATGGCAATTATGGTACACGAAAACTATGTGACGACAAAAAAGATAGAATCGAAGTTCGTTGAATATGATAGGTGTTTTTCTCTACTCAAGTTTTCGTTGTGTAGTGCCTTGCCATGGGTCCGTAGGCACAAATTCGGATTGACTTCTGCGTTTCTGGGTGTGTCGTTGTGGTTTTCTGCGCTTGATTGGTTGAATCGCTGGCTTCAATGGTCGTTTCTCCCCCCCGGTACTGGACCATGAACCTCCCGGACGTTGCGCTAGTTACCTTAACGCCTCTATAATCCCACTCGCGGTTTTCGGTCCCATGCCTCGGACCATCCGCAAGAGTCCTGGATCCTTGATCACCGTGAACTCTGTTGATCTAGCCCCATCCGGACCAGTGCGAATTACTTCTGCGACCAGAGCCACCTTGATACCCGCGTTGTACATCTCGGTAGACAAAGTCGGACCCACTCGTGGAAGGCATCGCATCATCGCTTCTTGCGTCGTTTCTGCTTTTACTCCTGGTAACGCGATGTTGTTGTTGAACATCGCATTTGCCCTGGCTACCAGCAATTCCATCGCTATGTCGTAGTCGCTACCCATGTACATCGGTGGGAATCCCGAAGCGAAAAGTGCCGCGTCTCCTTTTATGACGCGATGGATATCGCGGTACATTTCTTTGTGGTCCTTGTATCCGTTTGGCCCCTGTGTCGGTATAGCCTCGATCACGTCTAGTGGCGATCCTAACACTGCAACGCAACATGGTATTTCGAGCGCTTTTGCTTGTCTTCGTTGGTTTCCTAGATGGCCGCTGAATATCGAACCAACGAAGTCTGCCTTTTCTTTAAACTCCACGCCCAGTGGTCCTATTGTTGCATCGATCCCGGGGTCTTCCCACGACACAACGTATCGTTCTGGGTGTCGCTGCAACACGTTTGCTAGTGCGGTGTGTCTCTCTGAACCCCTTTCGTTTGGTGACAGGCACACTCGCATCAC
>JBBACV010000086.1:0-5927 GCA_041656835.1 Acholeplasmataceae bacterium
CTTCGATAACTGGCGGTTTGGCTTTATCACCACATGCTACCAGCACAACTACCGAAAGTGTTAATAGTATTACTCCTAATATTTTTTTCATTTTATCTCTCCTTTTAAAAAATGATTAATACTATATTATCAAAACCATGAAAAAAAAGCGACATTTTGTCGCATGAAAACGTTTTCACTTAATTAATGGAGCTATATACAAAGCAAAGTGTCATTATACGTGGTTTTATAAAAGTTTTAATTTGTAATTTCACAGTTTTTAAAAAATAACAGTAATATCTATTATCCTTTTATCATTTTAAATAAAAAATCCCAATAGTTAATTCAACCTACGCTGATCAAACTATTGGGATTTAAATTATTCTAAACCTTTTTTCTCGTCGCTATATTTTTTGACTATATTATATACAGGAACTGTAAATATAATTATCAAAAATGATGTAAGTAACATTCCAATATCTACGAATTCACGATTTCTATAAAACAGCAATATTTCCGTAGGTAAAAATGCTATTTCAGCATATAATAATATAGTTAACAAAACTCTATGTTTTTTAATAAATTTTTTCATGTCATATCTAACTAATATTTACAATTAGCCCTCCTTGTAATAACTTATCTAAAATAATATCATATTTAAACCATTAATACAATGGTTTAGCCAATAATATTTTTTATCTCATTGGTGGTATCCTTAAAATCCATCGTTGGAAAGTATACATCACTATATAAAAAATATGCTTTTTTATCTTCTGTATTTAGTCCAACATTAATTTGAATAAATGATTGTCTACCTACATTATATAATACAACTTCTCCAATGCTTTTCAAATCATTTTTAGTAATTTTTTCAAATTTCTTAATGAAAATCATATGATGTTTATAAAATCTTTGTTTTTCCGCAACATTTTCTTCAAGTAAATTAATATCTTCATGCAATCTTTCATCATAATAATCCAGTTTATTTTCTTTAATTAAAACTATAGTTTTCAGTTTTTTGACTTTAAAAAACTTATATGTTTTCAGGCTTACATATTTATAATAAATATCATATGCACTCGTGGATTTAAATATTTCATATTGATTATTTTCCATATAGTCTTTTTTTAGAAAAATATCACTGTTATATTTAATAGGTTCTCCTTGTTTTAAAACAACTCTTGCGACTTGTGACATATTCTTAAAGCCTAAAATTACGTTTCTATATAATAATGAAAATATTATTAGACTTACTAATAAAAGAATATTAATAGCATTAACAAGGTTATCATTCGGAACATAAAGAAAAACCAGTATCATAACGGTTATAATTATAACGGTTATAGAAAAATAAATGATTAAAGTATTTTTATATTTTTTAATTACTGTCTTTGAATTAATATTAATCACCCTTGCCTATTGCTTTCTTTATTTCCAATTTATTGTATAGTTTATTCAAGGTAACATCAGGAAAAATTCCCCTTTCAATACTGTTATATTCTCTATCAGATAAAACATTTAAACTACTTATATTTATAATAGATCCTTCCGGAAACACTACATAGCTAATTGGTGAAGCGCCTCCACTTGATTTAGACCCAATAATTTTAAAACCTAATTCTTTACCTATAGAAACCATTAAATTAGCAGCACTAAATGTTATACCTGAAGATTTAATAATGTAATTAAAATCAAGATATGGGGTTTTTTCGCCAACAACACCATAAGAAGCAGTAGAACCATCTAATTTATTAGCTATATGATACCAAATCTCTTTATTTGTCATTAAAGTAAAAATCCTTAAAACCGCCCCTAAATTACCACCTGTGTTAAGAGTCAAATCAATGATAACATTTTTGATAATGGTTTTGTCTAATTTTTGAAGTATTTCTTCAACTTCATTTGGTGTATCTACATCAAATCCCATCAAATAAATAACTGCTGTATCAGTATTAATTATTTCATAGTCTGGAATATCTATATATCCGCCTCTAACACCAAAATAATCTACAGCATCGTTTTGGACAAACCCTAAATCTCTATAAAAAGCATTTATATAGGGACCACGATTTGAGTTATCATCAAAGGTGAAATCTTTTAAATTGTTTTTATAAATGCCTTTAGAATTGTGACTAGTATGTAAATCATCAAATAATTTAACTGCGTCAAATATCCTTTTATTTAAATCGCCACTTAAAAAATCTTCTTTATCGATAAACGTATTGCTATCAGTAATATTTCTTTCTTCTTTTAACCCATAAAAATAATCAGTTACAAAGCGATAAAAGTTATAAGTAGCTAACCTTACTTCAAGAGGTGCATCTTCTTCATTTAATTCACTTTTTAAGATTGTTTTTAGGTCTTTAGTTTCTAGGTTATTAGTATCAAAACCATAAATTACATCGCCATTATAAAATACATCGAAATAATTATCTTGATTAAAAATCAAATTAGTTAAGAAAAGTGGCAAATAAAATTCTTTATCAATGATTAAAATGTCAAAATCATATTCGTTGAGATTATAAGTGATACTAGAACCATCTTCATAAATAGGATCTAAATCTATAAGTCCCTCACCATAATCTGTTTCAGTAGAATGCATATAGAGTCCAAAAAAATCTAAACTGCTTATTTCTACCACATTAGAGTCCACATCAAAAACCAACGTTTCTGAATATAGTTCATCATCGTGTTCTACCTCAAAATTTATAGTTAAAGAATTGTCATTGAAATTTTTAATGAATTCGAACTCTTCTGAATAGTATACTCCATCTAACATCTTAATAAACCTTTCAATAGATATATAAGGAATAGTACTTTCTTCCTTAAAATATAAATCAACATTAGAGTCTTTAACATCATATTCTTTTGATAAGTTTATAAATTTATATTTTCCTTTTGTTTCTCCACATGAAACTAAAATCAATACAAATATGATAAGAAACAATACATTAACTATTTTTTTCATAACAAAACCCTCAATTCATTAACATTAATTAGTTAATACTATATCATTTATTTTATTTTTTTAGAAGTAATTTATAATTTAAGTTATTTTTTGTTTATTTAATTGACAAACCTTCATTTTAAGTTAAAATGAAACTATAGAACCACTGTTAGTTAAGGAGGTATCCAAATGACTACTAAAGAACTTATTTATAAAAATGCTGTTTTGTTATTTAAAAAAGAAGGTTTTCAAAACGTTGGCATGCGTGAGCTTGCCAAAAGTGTTGGCATTAAAGCTTCATCAATTTATAATCACTATAAATCTAAAGATGAGATTCTTTTTGATATTCTATCAACATTAATAAATAAAATAAAGGAAGAGATATATCCCTTGTTTAAAGAAAGTTATTCTAACCCAAAAGAATTTTTAATTAATACATCCATAAAAACTAACAATTTCTTTGAAAGACCAGAAATCTTTACTTTAACAAAAATTATAATTCCTGAACAATTCAATAACCCTAAATTAAAAGAATCATTATTATTAGAATTTATTGTTAAACCAAGAGGGGCTTATACTTATTATTTTAAATCTTTAATGAATAAAGGTTTAATGACTAAGACAGATCCTAATCTTGCCGCTAAGATGTATCACTCATTCTTTGTTTATCATTTTTATGAAATGAATCTATCAAATGACAACGAAACATACTTTACAAATCATAAAGATTTATTTATCAATCATATTGAATTATTTATCGATTATTTCACCATAAAATAAAGGGCCCTTTTGAAAGGCCCTTTATTTTTAAGTCTTTAATTATTGATTAAATAATCCACCGAATGATGGTTCATCCACTACTTCATACACCGCTAGTTCAGCAGCTGTAGGAAGATTTGGGCTTGTTGCGTTAAAGTCAACCACAAATCCAAACTTTTCTAATTTAAAGCTTCCTTCTAACGAATAATAATCTTCCCTATATTCATCACTTTGATCAAATTCAAAATCTAGATTATCGACCGTTAATTTAACATCAAAGCTCACCTTTGATAAACGATTATCTTTAACATAAATATTAAAATCAAATTCCATTTTTTTAATACTATTTTTTATATTTTGAATCATCGTCTCAAATTCTTCGAAATCATCCATATCATTAATAAAGAATCCAGCAAATTGATCAGCAACTAAATCAATATAACTATGAACTGCACTTGTTGTTAATTTCATATTAATAATATGTTCATTACCTTTTTTATAAACTTTGACCAAGTCATTAAATTCTCCTAAATCTTCTAAGTCATCAAAATCAGGCATTTCTTCATCAAAGCCACCAAACATATCAAATGCATCATCTAAACCTTCTTTAAAATCTTGATATTCTTCAAGTTGAAAAACTCCTTCAACTTTTTCTTTAACATTATCAAATGTTTCATCTACAATGTTATTATCATCATCTGATACTTTCATCACACCATTTAGTTTAAAGTATGCATCATTTTCTAATATTAAGAAAAAACTATCATTTAAATTTAAGTCAATTGTATGTTTTCCATTTTCCTGGTGTGTTTCTTCATCAAAATCATGATATTCTTCATAGCTATTTTCTACTAAACCTGAAAGCATCAATTTATTAATAGCGGCATAAATTAAAAAATCATCTAAACTATCCTTAATATCAACATATAAAACTGTATCATAATCAAAATTAAGGGTTGCAGTTGCATCTTCACTTCTATAATAACTAAATTCATCACCATAATCATATTCTTGGCGAGATGATGTGTTAAAGTCAAGATTACCTTTAAAATATTGATTAAATGAAAAACCATTTTCATAAGTATTATCTAAATCTAAATTAACAAAAAAATCAACTTTCTCCCCTAATGTTAATTCCATTTCACTAAAATCATCAATATTTGGTAATTCATGATTATTATCCATATCTTCACATGCGACTAATAAAGTTAAGAATGATACCATCAATATTAATAAAATTTTTCTCATTAAAAATCTCCTTTTTTATTTTTTTAAAATAAGTTTCTATTAAAAGTCTTAAAATGTAGTATAATCAACTTAAATTATCAAGTATTCATATTATACATTAAATTAGGGGAATTATATATGCTAATGTTTCAAAACCTTAAAAAAAGTTATCAAAATCAAGTTATCTATGAAAACTTTAATTTAACACTGCCTAACAAAGGCCTAATCGGTTTTTTTGGTAAGTCTGGTAGTGGTAAATCAACCTTACTAAATTTAATCGGGGGATTAGATAAACCAGATAGTGGCGATATTATTTTTAATAACACTATATTAACCTCATTAAATAAAAAAGAAAAATCGAACTTCATTAGAAATAATATCGGTTTTATTTTTCAAGACTATCAATTAATCGATAATAAAACTGTCTATGAAAACATTAAAATGGGATTATCTTTTTCAGGAAATTTAAATAAAGATTCTAATTTAAAAATTATCAAAATCGCTAATTCTTTAAATATAAATCACCTTTTAAATAAAACCCCAAATAAACTTTCAGGTGGTGAAAAACAAAGAGTTTCTGTCGCCAGAGCTTTAATTAAAAATCCTGAAATAATCTTAGCTGATGAACCCACTGGAGCTATTGATTTAAAAGAAGCCCATAACTTAATGGAGATTTTAAAAGATATTTCAAAAGATAAATTAGTTATTGTTGCCTCACATGATATATCTCTATTAAATAAATATTCTAATATTTTATATTCTCTTGATAACTTATCTTTTGAAAAAGAAGAAAAAGTAGAATCTGATAAAAGTTCCCTTAATTTAGATAATCGAAAAATTAAACTTAAAACTCTTTTTAATTATTCTTTTAAAAACTTAATTACCCATTATATAAGATCCTTATTATTACTAATGACTTTATTAATTTCACTAATCGGTATTAGTAGTAGTTATCATTTTAATAATGCTTTGGATCTATATATCAATGAAAATGATCATAACATAACAAAAATAT
>JBBACV010000087.1:0-5904 GCA_041656835.1 Acholeplasmataceae bacterium
TCTAAAACTTCATTTGATAAGACATCGTAAGTAAAACTTTTTGGTTCACCATTTCTTAAAATACTTAATTTAATACTCTTATTTGAATACTCTTTTGTTTCATTAAAAAAGTCACTCCATGAAGATACTAAATTATCATCAACCGCGATAATCTCATCACCTAATTTGAGTCCTGCTTCCTTAGCTTTTCCACCCAATCCGCCAATAATAACTTTATCACGATTGGATTCTGAAGTATCATTTACGATACCTAGATTTTGAAAAATTAAAATTGCATAAACAGGAACATCGATTGACTGACCATTTCTAATTACTTTAACTGAAACAACGTTGTTTTCAACATCTTTTAAAGCTTCTTTAATTTCGTTTAAATTAGAAACGTTAACATTTTCGATTTCAGTAATAACATCCCCTTTTAATAAGGCTTCATTACTAGAACTATCAACAATATTATTTGATAAGGGTTTTCCTTGAATCAATGCCACGATAAATAATACAAATAAAGCTAAAAAGAAATTCATTAATGGTCCAAAAATTAAGACTAAAAAACGATCCCATAAAGATTTAGCCGCAAAAGATGACTCATGAGGAGTTATTAGCATATCTTTATTTTTACCATATAAATACTTAGCATCTCTTGCAACTTGGTATTTATTAATTCCATCATCAGTTTTTACTTCAATAAATAAAGGCGATAAATCTTTACCATAAAGATCAAAATCAACAACTTCACCTTTAATATTATATTTATAATTACCTTTAGTTAAAATTATTTCTTTAACTAATCCAATTTCATTCAATTTTAAGTATACATGACTTCCTTTAACAATTAACGCGTTATCACCATCTTCACCACTCATAGAAACAAATCCACCAAGAGGTATGGCTCTTAAGGAATACTTAATATCATTCTTTTCTTTTTTAAATAAAACAGGCCCCATACCAATTGCATATTCATGAATTAAAATACCCGCTCTTTTAGCTAATAAATAATGTCCTAATTCATGAAGGGAAATTATTAAAGTTAAAACCACTAAAAATATTATTATATTGAAAACTAAAATTAAAAATGCCATTTATAATATCTCCTTTATAAGGGAAAAACACTATTTATAAAAATAAATATCCCTAAAAATAATAAACCAATAAATAAAATTGAATCAAATCTATCTAAGACTCCACCATGACCCGGAAAAATCTTTCCAAAATCCTTAATTTCATAATTTCGTTTAAACTTACTTGCAATTAAATCACCCATTTGAGAAAAAATAGAGCCCAGCAAAGTAATCGGAATAATAATAACTGCTTGAAGAGCAAATGGTTCATTGCTAATACTTGAAAAGTTATCGAATATTGTTAAATATCCGCTTGGATTTAAAATATCTCCTAAAAATCCTTCGGGAGTAAAAATAAAACCATAAAACAATGCAAACCCTGAAGCAACTAAAGTAGCAATTACCGCTCCACCAATTGCACCTTCCCATGATTTTTTAGGCGATATTTTTGGTGCTAGTCTTCGTTTACCAAATATCATTCCAATAAAATAAGCAAACATATCTGTTAAGGTTGAAATTAATAGAACATAAAAAATAAACCTAACCCCTAAATATCGAAGCATCGTAATTGCTGACGCACCTAGACCAACATAATTAATAATAATAAAAGCCTTACCAACATCATTGATCGTAAATTCATCATCTAATACAAAAACTAATAATATAATTATAACAGTTAAAGCTATCGTAATTATAGGATGGATATTAATGGTTAATAAAATTAAACCCGGAAAAGTTTCAGGCTCTAAAGGTCCAACCAAACCACCAACATTAAAATAATTAATTAAAGTTAAAGCTAAAATAATTATTTTAGTTCTTAACCTAATCGGCTTTTCTTTTTCAAACATCGTAAGCATTTCATAAGTCGCAATAACTACAAATGCAATAACAATCGCTTGAAATAAAAAGAATACAATTGGGTTATTAATCACCGCAATAGGCAGTAAAATAAGTGTTAATAAAAATCCTGTTAAAATTCTTTTTCTCACTGTTTATCCAACCCTCCAAATCGTCTTTTTCTTTTACTATATATTTTTAAAGCTTTTAAGAAATCACGTTTATTAAAACTTGGCCACATTTTTTTTACAAAATATAATTCTGCATAAGCTAGTTGCCATAAAAGAAAATTAGATAATCGGTATTCACCACCGGTTCTAATTAATAAATCCACATTATCTTTAATCATTAAATGTTTGGATAAACTTTTTTCATCAAATTTATCAACTTTGCTAAATGCATTTAACAATTCATCATGACTTCCATAGTCAAAACATACATTTAATAAAAGACCAGTGTTTTTATTTGTTTTTTCTTCAACATACTTAAAAGAATCAAGTAATGTTTTAGGAATGCGATCTTTTCTACCAATAAATAAAACTTTTATATTACTTGAAACAATTTTATCGATATTTTTATTTAACAATTTAATCGGTTCTGTCATTAAATAATTAATTTCATCTTTAGGGCGATTCCAATTTTCGGTAGAAAAAGCATAAACAGTTAATTGTTTTAAGTTTATACTATTAGCGTAGTTAGTAATCTTTACTAAGTTCATACCGCCCTCATAATGTCCTAAAGATCTGGGCATTAATCTTTTTCGGGCCCAACGTCCGTTACCGTCTAATATGATTGCTACATGATTTGGTAATTTAGTTAATTTCAAATATATAGATTCCTTCTTTAATAATTTAAATCTAACTCTATTATACTTCAATTACCCAATCATTTTTAAATTTTATCAAACCAAACTGGATACTTTGTAATAAATCATATAATTTATGTAAAATTTCACTAGATTCGAAGCGATATTTTATGTCTTTGTCTTGAACTAAGGAAATTGGGGTTAATATTGCGGCTGTACCACATGCTCCTAATTCTTTAAAGTTTTTTAATTCAGTTAAATTAATATCTCTTTTAATGACTTTTAGATTTAATAAATCACTCGCTATTTCTTGTAAAGACATATTAGTTATAGAAGGTAAAACCGTGTTTGAATTTGGAGTAATAAATTCATTATTATTAGTAATACCAATGATATTAGTAGCTCCCGTTTCATCTAATTTAGTATGAGTTTTAGGATCTAAATATAAACAATCATTAAATCCTGACTCCAAAGCTATTTGTTTGGGATATAAACTTGATGCATAATTAGCACCAGCTTTAATGCTTCCTAATCCATTAGGAGCCGCCCTATCATAATCGGAGGTCATTAACTTAATTGTATTAAAGCCATTATTAAAATAAGAACCAACAGGTGAGGCAACAATTCCAAATAAGTATGTATTAGAAGGTCTTACACCTAAGACAGATTCAGTTCCAAAAACAAATGGTCTTATATATAAAGCACCTTTTGATTCAAAACTAGGAATTAATTCTTCATTTTCTTTAACAACCAATTTAATAGCATTTATAAATTTTTTATAATCCATTTCAGGCATAACCAATCTTTTTAAGGATCTATTAAATCTTTTATGATTTTCATTAGGCCTAAATAATAAGATTTTATTATCTTTAGAACGATAAGCTTTTAATCCTTCAAAAGCACTTTGACCATATTGAAGGGCACTCGCTAAAAGTGAAATATCTATATTAATATTATCGGTTAAATAACCTTCATCCCATTTACCTTCACTAAAATGTGAAATAAATGCTTTTTTAGTTCCGTTATATTTAAAACCTAAACTCATCTTTTAATTCTCCTTATGTTTTTTTAATTATAACACGAGTTAAAATATAAATGTTATTTGGAGTTTCAGGACATAAAAAAAGAAATAGCATTATTACTATTTCTTTCTTTTTCATCATCATATATTAATTTTATGCTAAAACGGTTATTCTATCACTTAATAAAATAGTTATAAAGTCAATAACCCAGAAAATTGCGTTACCCACACCAGTTACTAAAGCTAGAATACCGACAATTAAAGTAACCATATTTCCAGTTTGAATTCCTTTAACTATTCTATAAAGTCCGGAAATAAACCATCCAAAGAAGAATTGTAAAATTAATTTTACAAGTCTTGATAAATTATCAAAAGCTTTCATTAGAATCTCCTTTCGTATTTTAGATGTTTAATAAATCATTTGTTTTTAATTTTGTTTTTTCATCAACTAATTCTGTGTATTTATTAGTTAAATTTTGAATATCATCTAAATATATTCTTTCATTATCTTCAGGTAAAGATAATTTTTTAACTTGATCATTTCCATCGCGACGAATATTTCTAATTGAAACTTTACCAGCTTCAGCTAGTTTTTCAACATCTTTAACTAAAGATTTTCTTCTTTCTTCTGTTAATGATGGCAACATCAATCTAATTCCATTTCCATCATTATGAGGTGGAAGGTCTAAACCTGATGTATTAATAGCGGCTTCGATATCTTTTAAGGTCGAAGGATCAAAGGGTTTAATATATAGTTGAGTAGCCTCAGGAATTTGAATACTAGCTAGTTGTTTAAGTGGAGTTAAAACCCCGTAATAACTAACCATAATTCTATCCAATAAGTTAGGATTAGCTCGACCTGTTCTTATTTGGTTAAATTCATTTTCTAAAGAATGAACTGACTTTTCCATTTTTTCTTCAATTTCTAATAATAGCAAATCAATTTGTTCCATATTTTATCACTCCCCGTTTGAAACGATTGTACCGACTTTGCCGGTAATTGATTTTTTAATGTTGTCTTTTTTATTCATATCAAAGACAACTATTTTTATATGATTATCTTTACATAAAGATGCGGCGGTTGAATCCATTATTTGCAAATTTTTTTCTAAAACCATTTGATGAGTAACTTTTTTTAATAGTTTAGCATCAGTATGCTTATTAGGGTCTTTATCATAAACTCCATCGACACCATTTTTAGCCATTAAAATGGTATTGATATTTAATTCAGCTGCTCGTAAAGCTGCAGTTGTATCAGTAGAGAAATAGGGTGATCCAGTTCCACCGGCCATAATGACAATTCGACCTTTTTCTAGGTGTCTTAGGGCTCTTCTTCTTATAAAGGGCTCGGCTACTGCTTGAGAAGGTAGTGCAGTCATTACTCTAGTCGGTACGCCAACTCCTTCTAATGCATCTTGAAGTGCCAGTCCATTCATGATGGTTCCTAACATTCCCATGTAGTCAGATTGAGAGCGATCCATTCCTAATTCTTCACCGATTTTTCCTCGCCATAAATTACCAGCTCCAATAACTATCGCTATTTCAACTTCTTGGTCTTTTAGTTTTTTTATTTCTAAAGCGACTCCTTTAATGGTAGTTGGATCGATTCCATAAATACTACTACCTTTAAAAGCTTCTCCTGAAAGTTTAAGAATTACCCTCTTATCCATAATGTCCCCCTATTTAGTTTTTATTTGAGCCATTACTTCTTCGGCAAAATCTGATTCTACTTTTTCAATTCCTTCACCAACTTCTAAACGGTAAAAACCAATAACAGATGCGTTATGATCTTTTAAATATTTAGAAACTTTAATATCGCCGTCTTTAACAAAACCTTGGTCAAGTAAAACAAAGTCTTGTAAGGTTTTATTTAGTCTTCCCATCACAATTCCTTGTTTAATCTTTTCTGGTTTACTATTTAAATCTGGGTCTTTTTCGATTTGGTGAGTAATAATTTCTTTTTCATTATCAATGGTTTGTTGATCAACATCATTTTTACTTACAAAGCGAGGATTAAAGACACAGACATGCATTGAAATATCTTTGGCAACATCGTTATCGTCTTTATCTAAAACTGTTAAAACTGAGATTCTTCCACCTTGATGTTTATAATAACCAAAGCCTTCGTTTGTTTCTTTTTTGACTCTAATAACTCTTCTTAATGATATTTTTTCACCAATTGTAGC
>JBBACV010000088.1:0-5851 GCA_041656835.1 Acholeplasmataceae bacterium
TCCGGTATCTTCGATTGCAAGCTCTTTCACGACCTGCTCAAGTATGTCCATCGGCGTTGTCTCAAGGTCTCGGTCAAACGACGTCTCACCGATCCGGTATTCTGGTTCCGAACCGGCGTCCGGTTCGTCCGGTTCGTCTTCAACCATCTTCATAGTTGACGGCAACTTGTCGATAACTTCAGCCAGTCGGTTCACCACCGGCGTTTTCTTTACCGGTGGTTCGGGCCGGAATTCAACACCAACCGGTTCGTCCGGTTCGTCCGGTTCCTGCACGGTCTCCCGGCTTGGTCTCGGTTTTGGTTTCGGTTTTGGCGATTCTTTCTTCGCCACTTCGGTCACACCCGCTTTTTTGCGAATATACTCCCGAACACCGTCCATGTCCATATCAAGCAGTTCGCCAACGCTATTGAACGGCATAATAACGCTCACACCACATTCAGGGCACTTGACGCTAATCATCCGTCCGTTCTTCGCTGCCTTCAGATCGGTTTCCGTGACTTTGAACACGTGTTTATTCTTGCACCGCACTTCTACACTATCTGTCATCTTTCCTATCCTCTCCTGTTTTAGTCAAAACCTGCTCCATGCGTCGGTTCGTAATCTTCCGACTCCTGATACCGGGCTTGTGCCGGTTTTATCACACCATAGGCTTTTAACGCCTCGAAGAACCCGAGCACCGACACGGCGAACCCTGCCGCTCCGGTAGCGGTGAGTTTGCCTTTGTCTTCCATAGATATCGAGTCGTCTGTGAACCCCTTCGCAAGACACGCGATTGCCGATGCCGGAACCACGCCCGCCTGGAACGCTACTTTCCCGAACTCGCTGAAATTCTCAAGCAGTTCGAACGGGTTGTCTCGTGCTATCAGGCCGTTCATGCCCTGCCCGCTGTTGTTGTTGGTAGACGGTCGCATCGCGACAGACCCCGTATACGCCTGCGGTTGTGGTTGTTCTCTCGGTTTCGCCTGCGGTGGTGGAACCATATCTGCTCCAATCGCCTTCTTCATGGTCTGGTAAATTGACTTTACCTTATCAATCCGACGCGATATCGTTGCTGTTGAAAACTTCAGGTCATAGTTTTCGAGCATGTGGTCTGCAATATCTTGCAGGTTCATGCCCTGTTCGCGAAGCATCATCATTACGATGTCTTCGTTGCGAATAACCATGCCTTTCGCTTCTTTCTTCGTCTTTGCCATCAGAAAAGGTATCGGTATTTATATATAAATATCTTGTGCTTTGCAAGAAATTGCAGTCAGCCGGTGACGCGAGAACATATTGTTACCGGTTTCGTGTTCTGGTAACTCTTTGCACGTTCTGTTATGACATACTCGACGGTCTCATAATGATCCTGGCCCGCCGGTATGTTGGGTATGTTGCCTTGCTTGATTAGCGCCTGATTGTGAGCAATGAAATTAAAGTATGTTGGTAACGTCTTGTCCTGTTCACCTATGTTCGTGAACGACGATATTGCGGTGACCGTATCGCCAACGTCGCCCACGTCGGGGTATATCGATATACCGGACGGTTCGACCAGCGGTGGTATGGGCATACCCGGGAACAGGCTGTCACGGAAATTGACACGCCAGTACATGTAGATCATCGCCCACGCCATGTCTGCAAACTCCGGGCTTGGGTTACCGTTATCATACAGGTATTGTCTACCGGCAGACATGTATTCCATATCAACAAACGGTGCGAGACCGTGCGCCAACGGCAACATGTGGAATATGGCAAACGCAAGGTCTTCTACCAGCGTCGGCGACGGGTGGCTCCACCTCTGATAATCATACATTCCGGTTGGCAACGCACCCCCGTTGACCGCGGGGTGACCATCTGCCACCAACAACCCCGTCCAGATGTTCGTCGGTTTGGGAACACCCGAAAACCGGATTATGTCCATTTCGTACTCGCCGTATACATAATCCACACCCTCTTCTGGTTCGAGGTTGATTGTCAACGATAACCCTTCGGGCGGGAACTGCGGAAACATACCGTCAAGATACTGTACGGCCTGCGATATCCGGCTGAGCGACATGCTGTCATCCAAAACAAGTATCGTCCAGTTGGAACGATACGGTACCCGGTCGCTCATAATCTTGCAAACGGTGTGCTGCACGGGTATGCGTACGGCGACCTTAACCTCATTCCCCTTCCGGTTCCTACACTACTTATATATTCGGGTGTGGGTGGAGGCAATACTCCACCCGGTGGTTCACCGTTACACAGGAATTCACACGACATCGCGGCAGTTACCAGAGCAAGCCCGTTTCCGAATATGCCGTCGCTTATCCTCGGATCAAGAGAATCCATTATACCGGTAATTTTTGCAAAGACCATACCTGCACCGATAACACCGAGAACCATGTTAGATGCAACCTGGAACCTGGTGTTCAGAAGATAATATTCTGCTAAACCAGCACCAACACCGATTATAGCAGGAACCGAGTCTGTCATGATCTAATACGCAAGGAGACCCACGACTTCAGTCGTGGGAGGAATTGCGCCTCCATAAGTTTTTTCTACTATTACGTCGTATATATGACTGTGATTAGGACTATCACGTTGAAGATTGATGTCACTCCCGACGAAAGACAATTTCTTCTTCATACAATGAAAGATTACACCATAGCATTTAATGTTTGTGCTGAATGGGGATTTGATTCCCGTTCGTGCAGCAAAATTAGATGTCATAATGCGACGTACTGCGATATTCGACAAACTGTTCCTAATCTTCCGTCTTCGTTGGTACAAAGTGCACGAGATTGTGCATGTGAAGCTCTTAAAGCAACAAAATGTAAATTTAAACCACTCCGTAAAGAATTTTCTGCAATGCGATACAACCAGAGAGTTATCAGAATCTATATGGAAACCGGATACGCAACCATTGCTACCAGTAATGGACGAATTAAAGCGATGTTTACAGTTCCGGTGTATTACCATAAGTATATGAACTGGAAAATTAAGTCTTCTACGGTATCGTTCAGAAAGCGTGACAAAACATTTTATTTGCATTGCCAACTTGAGACACCGACACCTGAACAAACCAACGATATCAATGTACTTGGAATTGACCGGGGAATCGTTAACATCGCTGTCTGCTCTGACAACACATTTTACAATTCCAAACTTGTGAAAAACACCCGTGCCAAGTTCGCTCACCTTCGAGCGGAACTTCAGTCCAAAGGCACTCGATCTGCCAAACGAAAACTCCGTAAAATGGCGGGACGAGAGAGACGGTTTGTGACTGACGTTGATCACTGTATCTCGAAGCAGATTGTTAATTCGGATTACACAGTATTTGCTCTTGAAAACCTTTCGAAGATCCGGGTACAGAAACGAAGAGGTAAAGATTTTAACCGAAAACTGAACAATTGGTCGTTTTACGAACTTGAACGGTTTATTCGGTATAAATCTGAAAATCTTGGTAAATCTGTGGTACTTGTCGATGCCAGATACACCTCGCAAAAATGCTCCCTGTGTGGGCATATCTATAAGGGGAACCGTGATGGATCTTCGTTCAGATGCAGAAAATGCGGTTTTCAAATCCATGCTGACCTCAATGCTGCTCGCAACATTGCCCACGCCGGTATATCCGGTCTGGGTAGGCTGTCTGTCAACCAGCCGAATGTAGCGTGTCTTTGACATAGTTACAAGCCCACGGATTTATCCGTGGGTAGTTGACAACCAACTATAAATTGCCGAAATATATAATGCTGTTGTTGGTATATCACTACCTATGACATCGAGAAACCTCAATGTCGGAACCGCCTTGATAATACTGGCTCTGGTATCAACATCCTGTGTTGCTCCCGCGAGTGCTATCCTGTTCGACGACACCACGTCGGTTGTCAACGTGCAGGCTACCGGTGCTTTAAGCACAAAGTACAACGTCTACACGATGTCCGGTATGTCAACGGTTTTCGAATCTGGCTATTTTGAGAGGACTGTCGCTTCAAATGGAGAGTCCCTGTACATGAACACGGTTGAACTATCTGCACCAAACGTTCTCGGCGAACCTACTACAATCTCAACCGACCGAACCGTTGGGTTCAACCTCAACCAGGGCGATGTGATGGGGTCGGCATCAACTCGCGAAACCGCTATGATCACAATGTACGGGCCGTACCCGGTATCTGCCGAATCGTTCGAACAGCAGATATGTGACTCGGTAATAGTGTCGAGCGACTTCTTCGCTGCCGAATCTATCGGTGTTGCAACGCAGAACAGCCTTCTCACTGGAATCACACCGATGGAGATTGGTATGACATCCGCTTCAATCGGTCACAACGTCGAAGCCATTGGAACAAACCTCGGTTACGGTACCATATCAGTAAACGCACTGTCTATGGCTGGTATTGGTAACACCACCACGCTCGGCCACATTGACCGGTTCGACCAGAGGATATCGTTCAGCGGAGACTTTGGTATAGAATCGTCGTTTACCAGGAACCTGACGTACCGCCCACCGCCACAAGAGTTTGCCCCGGTTGCTCCGCTGTGTATCTTTGTGTAGATACCAACGAACAACACCTTTTTTAGAACGAAGTTTTGGCGACCGCCGCTGAACCATACGGCAGCCGCCAGAGGAGGAAAGCAGATTTCCTCTAGAGGAGGTATAGTAGTCCCGAAAGTGGGACAATTCTATCTCTAGTATTATCGTATAAAAAGGTTATCCGAATGGAGAAAGGTTAATATTGGTGGTTCACAATTCTTTTGTATGGTAGTAAAATGCAGCGAGTGTGGAAACACCAAACTCAACCAGGTATCAGAAACCCCCGAATTCACACACTACGTGTGTCCGTGTGGATCTGAAGTGTATGTGCAGAAGACGGAATCCAAACCGAAACCCGCCCCAACAACCACGTCAAAGAAAGAACCGAAAAAGCCTGCCAAGAGTAGCAAGAAACCGAAAGAAGATAAATCGAGCCATTTCATTTAATCAAATCTTTTTTTAGCTCTTGCTTTCTGACGTCGAACCCAGTTTTTCAACTCGTGGTCGTCAACCTGGCCGAGTTTGCAGTCTTTGTTGTTGTCGCGTTCTATCTTGATGGTCGGGGGTATACCGAACTCAGCATGGTTTATCTTGTGGGGTCTACCCGACCGGGGCAAATTATACCACCAGCTTGTAGTATATCCGGGAAAACTTCGGGTATGGCATCGGTTCTTCCCGCGAAAACGTTATAACGCCCTCTTTCTTTAAGTCAGAGACAACCCGGCGCGTGTTCTTGTAATCGCCTGGTTTTTTGCCGATTTTAGACGCGAAATCTGCCCATGCCGCATACATCTGGTGGACATACGCTTCTTTTACCTCAAGCAGATACTTGACAATGAACTCTTTCTGGCTCATTGTAGCTGTCGTTTCATCGACTTCTATCCAGACCAACCCAAACAACCCCTAAAAAGTATAGTTACAGGTTTGCAATGTACTTCATACGCTGGTACAGTGACCAAACCTCGTCGGCATCGAGTTCCTTGTCGATCAACGTGAGCCACGACACACGTGTATCTGCTGTCAGGTAGTTGCCATAGGTACCGACACCGGACATGTGACACAGAGCGGTAACTTCCGAAGCACCCCCCTGCATCTGTGCATACGCGGGGCCGGTAACCGGTGTAACGGCTACAGCAACACCGTCAACGTAGATCGCCATTCCAGCGGAGCTCGCACTGCCGTCATACGTCACAGCCACGTGGTGCCACACGCTGTCGGTGAGAGCAGCGGAAGTTGCACACGTCAGGCTGTCGTTGTTCGTGTCATCATATGTGGAGAACGTCATAACACCGGCAGCGAAATCTACCATCCATTCCCGGTCTTCCGCACCACCCGTGTCGTCCCACTTGGCAAGCAGGGTAC
>JBBACV010000089.1:0-5787 GCA_041656835.1 Acholeplasmataceae bacterium
CTATATAAAACTGCTTTACCTGTAATTGAGGTTGGAGAGTAGTTTAGACTATCTAAATGATCAAATAACTTATTTACTAAAGCCATATGAACTTCACCATTTCTATGTTCATATATTTCATCACTAGTTAAGTTTTTTTCTTTATAAATTCGCTCTAATTTATAAATGTCATCAAACATATTAATGATTAACTCCATCTTAGGATCTTTATTTGCTTTATAAATATCGAAAAACCGGCGCCTAGCATGTGCCATACATTTTTGAAGTATAACATTAGGAATATGATTATAACCAGCATAATCATCAGCGACTAAATAACCCTTAAAGTCTTTTAAAAACTCTCTTGGCCATTTACCTTCTCTAGAATATTTATATTCATAAATATAAATAGGTAGATCATTTGCCGATGTCGTATAAGCCTGAATATAGCATTTTTGTTTCTTATTTTTATTACCAACATTAATTACTTTTAAGGTTGTTTCATCGGCATGAAGTACTTTTTTCTTATTAACAATTAATAAATGTTTTAAATATTCATAAAAAGGTAGAAGTAATGCACTACCACTCATTAACATATTTGAAATAGTTGGTCTTGATAATGGAAAGCCCATACTTAAAAAAGCACTTTCTTGGCGGTATAGTGGTGTGCCCATTGTATATTTTTCATTGGCGAAATAACTTACTAAAGAAGGGGTTGCTATTGTGTTTGAAAAACGAAATTTCTAACCGGAGTTAACATTTCGTTTGTTTCTGTGTTTTTAATCGTCTTAAAGATATGTTTTGTAACTCTTATCTTTACATCAACCTTAGCTTTATAAACAATATCCTCACTAATATCAACAAAAGTTCCCTCTAAGTTTTCACTTGGATCATGGGTGATGACTTCTGTAACGAATGCTTCAAAATCAATTTTATCGTGATTTCTTGATTTAGCTTTTCTGGGGGTCTTTGTTTTTAATTCAGTTTTAGCTTCTTCAATCGTAATAGTGGCGTTTCTTTCAGCTTCATTAAAGTTAAAAAGATTTATTTCTTCTTCATCAATCGATTCTTTCTTCGGGCCAAAGGTTCTTGATTTATTCATCGCGATAAGAAGTGATAGCTCTTCTATTTTTTTATTAGCTTCTAAAAGTTCTGCTTGAAGCGTATTATTTACAGTTTTAAGTTCATGATTTAATGTTAATAAATCATCAATCTTTACGTTATTTTTATCCATCAAATCACTCACTTTCTATATTAATATTATACCATTTTTAAAGTGAAATGTAAAGAGAAAAAGGCTTAATAAAGCCTTAATTAATAAGAATAATATCTAGTTTTATGAGCGGTTTTTTGAACGATATTTAATCCTTCTAAAAACCACCTTAATTGTCTTTTATCGATTATATTTATATCTTCATTCTTTGGCCAAATAAATTTATCACCATGAGTTTTTTTATAATATACCCAAATCCCGGTAGTATCTATTTCTAAGATTTTTATAATTGTTTTAGATCTTCCACAAAAGATAAAGAGTTGATTTGGTTTTAATTCTTTTTCCGGATAATTTACACTGATAATTGCTGTTAGTCCATCAGCTTGTTTACGCATATCGGTAAATCCCGGAACGATATAGATATTTTCTATTTTACTTAAATCAATCATTATTTTAATCCTTTAAGTAATTTAGATAAGTTAGATTCATCAATTGTTACTTCAAATCCATTAATTGTAAAGTTAATAAGATCTGGTTTAATTATATTGGTAATATTAATTAAACCAGCTTTTCTTTTACCTGTTGATGATCCTTGATCTAATTCACGGATCCATTTATAAATAACCGAATTACTTATCTTATATTCTAAAGAAAGAGATTTTGTTGATTCTCCATTTAATCTTCTTTTTACTACTTGATTCTTTATTTCTTCATTAATTTTTCTAGCCATAAAAAATGTACCACCTTATCTTTTTAAAGATATTGTAGTACATAATTTGATTTATTAGTAGTACGTATTATTTTAAACGCTTACAATCTTCAAGGTATTATAAATTATTTAACTTGTACTTTTTTAACTTCATATCCTAGTTTATCAATTGATTTTGCGATATCTTCAATTGTTATTTTAGTTTCATCAAAATCAACTTTTACTTTACTAGAATTAAACATAACATTAACACTATCTTTATCAATTCCCTCTAACCCTTTTACAGCGTTATTAATCTTTTGTAAACATGATGGACATGTTAATGTTTCTAAGTTTAGTGTTGCTTTTTTCATATAAAATCTCTCCTTTATTTTCTTAATTTATATTTTAATAATCTCATACCATTTAGTATAACCACTAAGATACTTCCTTCATGAACTAACATTCCAATTGACATATTCATCCAATCACTTGTAAGTAAGCTTATTATTAATATTGCTACTACTAGAAGTGCAATTATAATATTTTGCCACATATTTCTAACAATTGATTTAGCAAGACCCAAGGCATGATTTAATTTACTAAATTTTGAATCAATTAAAACAACATCACTTGTCTCAATTGCAACATCTGTTCCACTACCCATCGCAATTCCGATGTTAGCTGTTGCCAGTGATGGTGCATCATTTACACCATCCCCAACAAAAGCAACCCTTAACCCCTTTTCTTGTAAGGTTTTAATATATGCTTGTTTATCTTCTGGGAGCATATTACCATATGCTTTTGTTAGTCCTAATTCTTTTGAAACAAGATCAACTGATGCTTGATTATCACCTGATAGAACAATTAATTCTTTAATACCAAGTCTTTTTAGTTTGTTTATCTCAGCTAATACATCACTTCTTATTTGATCTTTAATTCCCATAATAATAACTATTTTATTATTAACTGCAGTAATTACAATTGAACTTCCTTCATCTTCTAAAACTTTAATAAAATTAAACATGTCGTTTGTTATTTCAATCTTTTTACTCTCCAGTAATTTAACATTACCAACTACTATTTCATCATTATTAATGCTTGCGGTAATACCTCCACCTTTAATAACTTTAGTATCTTCTACTTTTAAGTTATTGTTATTACTAGTTATATAAGAAGTGATTGCTTTTGCGAGAGGATGATCAGATTCTTTTTCAACTGCTTTTAAATAACTTAAATCTCTATCATAATTATTTCCATATGATTTAATACTACTAACAATTGGTCTTCCAATTGTTAGTGTACCTGTTTTATCAAAAACAAAAACATCAACCTTACTAAAATCATTGATAGTTTCACTACCTTTTAACAAAATACCGTTTCTTGCTCCATTACCAATCCCAGCAACATTTGAAACGGGTACTCCAATTACTAATGCGCCAGGACAACCTAGCACTAAAACAGTAATCGCTAGTTCCAAATCTCGCCAAATTAGAAAGACAATAACACCTATTAATAATACTAGTGGCGTATAGTACTTAGAAAATCTATCGATAAACTTTTCTGTCTTAGATTTTGAGTCTTGAGCTTCTTCTACAAGTTCAATTATTTTTCCGAAAGTTGTATCTTCCCCAACTTTTTCAGCAATAATCTCAAGTGTACCATTTTCTAAAATGGTTCCTGCGTATATTTTTGAATTTACTTCCTTTTTAACAGGAACAGATTCTCCTGTAATACTAGCTTCATTAATATAACCACTCCCACTAACAACGATACCATCAACAGGTACATTAGCACCGGTTTTAACTAATAAAGTATCATTTATATCTACATCATCAATTAAAACTTCATGAAATTCATTATCTTCCATTAACTTATAGGCAACTAGAGGTGCCATCTCAGTTAATTCTTTAATTGCTGTTCTTGTTTTATTTAGAGTTCTTTGTTCTAAGAAACTACCGAATAAAAATAAGAAGGTAACAATTGCTGATTCTTCAAAGTTTTTAATTAAAAATGCACCAATTACTGCAATTGTTACTAAAACATCAATACTTACAACTTTTACTCTTAATGATTGATATGCTTGGATTGCAATTGGGATTATCCCAATAATGGATGCGATAATTAATCCTATTTCAGCTACTACTTCATTTTCAAATAAATAATGGGAGATAAATGAACTTACAATTAAAAATAAACTTATAAACGATATTTCATTTTTATGTCTTAAAATAGCTCTTTGCATAATTATTTTCCCTTATTAAATGAACCATCTAATTTTTCTAACATTAAATAAACAGCTTCATAACTTTCGCACACATCGTTAGGAATTTTATAATTACTAGTAATCTTTCGCAAATTTGTAAATTCATTTTCTAAATTAAAATTGTTAGTATTAAGTTTATTATTAATTACATCATAATTATTCTTAACCTCATTAAATTCTGGATGATTTTTACCATGTACCTTGTTAACAATTGGGACAAATAAATCTAATTGTTTTAATATTTCTTGATTTTCTTCTATATATTTTTTCATTTCATAAACCTCTTTTCTTCTTATATATCTATCTTAACAACATATATCATTAAAAAAAATGACCTAGGTCAAATTTTTCCTTAAAAGCTTATAAAATTTCATTTAATTTTTGTTTATCTAAAATTATTATTTCTCTTTGTCCTCTTAAATCAATTAAGCCAGTCTTTTTAAACTGACTTAATTTTCTACTTAAGGTCTCACTACTCATCCCTAAAATTGAAGCCCAGTCTAGTTTGGAGATAGGCAATTCAAAATTAATATTTCCTTCACTATGTTTAATAATAGATTGAGCGACTCTTTTACCAACCGAATCTAAGTTATAGCTTTCAAGTTTTGTTTCACTTTCACTTAATCTTTTACTAAGTTCAGATATAATTCTAACAGATATTTCTGGTTTTTCAATCATATATTTTTTAAGTTCAGACCCATCAAGTACACAAACCATACTATCTTCTAGAGTTATGGCAAAATCACTGGCTAAATTATTAGTAAATAGTGCTTGTTCTCCAGCAAAATCACCTGTTGATAAGACTCTTAAGACTTGCTCATTACCTTCTTCATTATATCTTGATATTTTAACCTTTCCTTTATGAACTACATAAAGAAAAGAACCCTGATCACCAGCGTTATATAGAGTATCCCCTTTTTTAAGTCTTTTGACATTAACAAGTTCAACAATACCTTTCTGTTCATCTTCAGTTAGATGTGAAAAGATTGGAACTTTAAATAAACATGATACAAACTTATTTTTGTCTTTTATCATAAAAGCCTCCATATTAAATTCTTTAATTTTAGATGTTTAAAATAATTAAAAGGGGGCATTCTTCAAAAGTATTTACTCTTGAGGATTTGCTCCCTTTTAATGTTTTAGCTAAATATTAAATTATGCTAAATAAAATCTTAACATCCACGCATGTTTTTCTAATGCAGCACTTGTTGAAATAAATAAATCAGCACTTACTTCATCATTAACATCTTGGGCAATAACAATTCCTTGTTTAAGTTCATTAACAATTAACATAAAATCATCATGAACCATTTTAACCATCTCTTTGGCATTTAGTGTATCATTTACCTCGCCAAGTGAAGTAACCTCTAAATATCCTTTTAAGTTTGAAGTAGGATTTCCACCTATTGTTAATAATCTTTCTGCAAATTCATCATAATACTCATTGATTTCATCATAGTATTCTTCAAACAATTCATGTAATGTAAAAAACTTCTCACCTTTTACATACCAGTGGTGATGATGTAACTTAGTGAATAATACACTAAAGTTAGCAACTTGCTTGTCTAAAAACTTTTGTAATTTTTCCATTTTTAAATCACTCCTTCTATTATTAATGGTAACATTATTTATAAGTTCTTT
>JBBACV010000090.1:0-5693 GCA_041656835.1 Acholeplasmataceae bacterium
ATTTTTTTACCTTTATATTTTGTATACTTACCTAAATTTACTCGATTAACAATATCTTTTTTTAGTTCAAAAACTGTTCTATCATTATATGGTTTAATATCACCAACATTTCTTGAATAAATATTAAACCCTTTTTCTAGTAATTGAACTAATAATTTGGGAGTTAAACCGTCTTTTTTACCAAGCGGAATATAATAATTAACATAATTACCATTTCTATTTTTTCTTGTGGTTGTTTGAATTTTCTTATTATTACTTGAAGTAGTTTTTCTTGAACTTCTTTCAGGTATATCAAAGATTTCTTTATAAGTGGCTTTTTTAGGAATTACTTCATTTAATAAATAATTAATTAATTTGTCTTTATCTTCAGGGGTTGTTAAGATATCCTCAATTTTGTCTAGGTAGTTAGGATATTCGATTTTTAAGTTTTTCTTTAATGTTTTCTTAAACTCTTTAACTTGTTTTGCATAAATCTTATCAATTGATGGAATCTCTTCTTTAGGGATTTCTTTTTTAATATAACTTGATAATAAAACGATATTTCTTCTCTTACTTGGAGTTATAAATGTATATGCTAAGCCATATTTACCGGCTCTTCCGGTTCTTCCTATTCGGTGGATATATATTTCATTTTGTTGAGGGAAATCATAGTTAAAGATGATTTCAACATCATCAACATCAAGACCTCTAGCTGCAACATCTGTTGCAACTAGAAGGTTAATTTGTTTATTTCTAAAAAGTGTCATTACATGGTTTCTTTGAGATTGTTTTAAGTCCCCGTGTAGTGCAAGAGCATTATAATTATTTTTAATTAAGTCTTCAACAATTCTATCAACACCTGTTTTTGTATTAACAAAGATAATAGCAGTTTTAGGGTTTTTATAATCAATTAATCTTTTTAATAAATCAATTTTATCGGTTTCTTTAATCATAAAATACGATTGTTTAATTTTATCAACCGTTAAACTTTTAGATTCAATTTTAATTAAAACTGGAGACTTTTGATAATTAGTCGCGATTTTTTTAATAAATGCTGGCATAGTTGCAGAAAATAAAACCGTTTGTCTAGTTCTTGGGGTTTCAATTAAAATCTTTTCAATTTCCTCTTGAAAACCCATTTTAAGCATTTCATCAGCTTCATCTAAAGTAAGAGTTTTAAGATTAGATAGATCGATTCTCTTTCTATCGATATGATCAATAATTCTTCCTGGGGTTGCAACTACTATATGAGGGTTTCTTGATAGTTCTTTAAATTGCTTATCATATGACTCGCCGCCAACAATTAAAGCTACTTTTAAAGCAGGATAAAATTCGACTAATTTTATAATTTCCTTATAAACTTGAATCGCTAATTCTCTTGTTGGCGTTAAAATAAGACCTTGAGTTTCTTTTAAATTTGTATTTGTTTTTTCAATCATTGGGATTGCAAAAGCAAACGTTTTTCCGGTTCCTGTTTGAGCTTGACCAATTAAATCAAGACCTTCAATCATTATTGGGATGGCTTTTTCTTGAATTGGAGTTGGCTCTGTAAAACCTAATTTTATTAAGGCATCTTTTGTTGTTTCTAAAATTGGTAAATCATTAAATTGTGTTATCATTTATTATTCCTATTTAATATATTTTTAAAACCTTTTCAAGTATACCATCTTTTTTAAAAAAAAGAGATAATAATTGTTATTACCTGAATAATGTTAATCAAAGTGTAAAACCCCTCAATTTGAGGGGTTTTATCGTTTAAATATCTATTAAGTTTTAAAAATTATTTCTAAGGCTTCTAATTGGATGTTAATAATTGAAAAAGGACTAAGGTCATTACTAATGGTTTTAAAGTCATCCAAAACTCTTTGATGGTATTTCTTATTTTTACTAAATTTATGATACCATTTGTAGTTATTAACTTTTGGAAGAAATTCGACTAGTTTAGAATCTAAAACTATTTTACCGTTATAGTTTGTTTTTATTAAAGTTTTAAATAAATCTTTTAATTTATATGCATTACCTGAATTAATAAGTCTTGGGGTACCACTTTTATCAAAGTCATCTAAGATTATATAATCAATTTTATTATTTAAAAGACGATAGGTTGTATTTACATTTTCGTTATTTAAATAAATATATGATGGATCATAAGCTATTTTAATAGTATTATCTTTTAATTTTTCAATCACTAACCGGTAGGTTGCTGCTTGGTGTTTATCATTAAAAATTAAGATTACTTTTAATTTTTCATCTTTAATAATTTTAACTTGTTCTTTAATAAGGTTAAGAAAGTTATCTTTATCATTTACAAAATCATCATAAATAGGTAGTCTTAAACAAAGGGATTCAGAATTTAACAATTTAGCTGAAATTGCTGCTAATTTAATTTTTAAGTTAGCTTTATTAACTTCATCTAAATTATTAAGATGGGGAGCATCTATTAAGGGGTCTGCCGCAATTATATTAATATCATTAAGACTTTTGGTTAAAGATTTTTGGTCTTTTTCATTTAGCAAATAAAATGGTTCGCCATTTATTTTTCTAATAAATAAATTTTTAAGTTTTAATTTTTTAATTAAATTTAATTGTTCACTTATATTTGCGTTATTATAATCAGTAAAAGAAGTTATTAAAGGCTTCATCTTAAAACGCTCCATTCATACATTAAAATACTTCCTGCAACAGATACATTTAAGCTTTCAACTTCTTTTGTTTTAATATTAATAAAACCATCAATAAGTGGTTTTATATTATCGCTAATACCTTTACCTTCATTTCCTAAAATTAAAATTGTTTTACTATTTTTATTAATCTTGGTTCCGGATTCATGAGCGTCAGCACCATAAATTAAATATCCTCTTTTTTTATATTTTAAGATATCTTTAATTAAGTCAGTTCTTTCAATATATAAATCAAAAAGAGCACCTCCGCTTGCTCTAATGGTTTTATCATTATAAATGTCGGCACATTTTAATGATAAAATTATATGATCAAAAGAAAAAGCTAATGCACTTCTTAAAAGGGCTCCAACATTTTGAGGATCTTGAATATCATCAAGCATTAATATTTTATTACTTGTTTTTGGTAAGTTGACTTGTTTACATAAAGCAACTATATCATAAGGAGTTTTAGTCATACTTAAATCATTCATTAGTTTTTTAGATAAAAGAATTCCTTTTTTATTAGGATTTGTTGTATAAAGTTCTTTAACAATTCCTTTTTCTAATGCAAGGTTAACTAAGGTTTCACCATAAACTAAAAACTCATTTGATTGATCTCGATATTTTTTTAGTTTTAATTTTTTTAAATTTTTAAATTTAAGATTATCTTTTGATTCAATCTTCATTTTTAATATCCTTTAAACTATTTAAAGCATCTTCTAAGTCAAAGCCATAGTTTAAGATGTTAATCTTATTATCTTCTTTAATTATTAAAGTTTTAATCGTCCTTAAAGATTCTTCAATTAATGGTTTGAAATTAAACTTACTTTCTTCATATAAAGATCTTTCGATTGTTGGTTTTATAACTGGTCTTTTTGGTACATAAATAGAACAACAATCATTAAAAGGTTTTATTGATGTATGATAAGTATTTATTTTTTTAGAGATGTCGATAATATCATCTTTATCAAAAGCTATGAGTGGCCTTAGAATTGGTAGATTTGTAACAGATTCTACTACTAAAATAGATTCTAATGTTTGACTAGCTACTTGGTTAACTGATTCACCATTGATTATTGATAAAATGTTATTGTTTTTAGCATAGGTTTCAGCCATATGATACATAATACGTCTCATAATAGTAATGGTATAAGAATCACTAACATTTTTTAAAATTTCTTTATGAATGTTAGTAAAGGGAACTAAATGAAGTTTTATTTTTCCTTTCGGCATATACTTAGAAAGTTCTCTTGATATATCAATTACTTTTTGAACAGATTCAAGTGGTGTCATCGGCGTTGATTCAAAATGAAAAAGTTCGACTTCAACTCCTTGTTTCATCATCATAAAAGCGGCAACCGGGGAATCTATTCCACCGGATAACATTAGTAATCCTTTCCCACCGATACCAATAGGAAATCCTCCTAAGGCCTTTTCTTTTTTAAAATAAAGAAGTGCTTCTTTAGGTCTTAATTCAATGTTGAGAATTTGATTAGGATTTTTTACATCAACCTCAATTAAATCACTCACTTTAGGTAAAATCTTTTTTGCAACGCTTTGAGAAATTTCTAACGAAGTTTTTGGGAATGATTTATCGATTCTTTTTGTTTCAACTTTAAAAGTTGTTTTTTTAATTATTTCCTCTCTAATAACTTTAATTGCTAAATCAGCAATCATCTTTATATTAGGTAGGGTTCTATATACTAAACTAAAAGAATGGATTCCTGTTACTAACATTAATCTTTCTTTAACTTTATTTAAATCATTACTTTTAAAATTAACTAAAACATGGTTATAGTCAAATTCATAGGAAACATCTAAATCTTTTAGTTTTTCTTTAATTAATTTTTTAACTTGGGTGGTAAATATATTTCTATTTTTACCTTTTAAAACTAAGTCACCATATCTAATTAATATTGTTTTTTCCATCAAAATCACCTATATTATTATACCATGTATGTTATACTATTTATGGTGATTTATATGAAATATGATAATTTAATTAAAACAGTAAAAGCGTTATTTAAAGATGAACCCAATACACTAGCTTTACTTAGTAATGCTAGTGCATTTTTAATGGAAAATATTAAAGACATAAATTGGGTTGGGTTTTACCTTAAAACAAAAGATGGTTTAAGTGTTGGACCTTTTCAAGGAAAAGTAGCCTGTAGTTTAATTAAACCTAAAATGGGAGTTGTTGGTAGTTCTTATAGTGAAGGTTTAATTAAAGTTATCCCTAATGTTTCTTTAGAGGAAAACCATATATATTGTGACCCCAGTTCAAAGTCTGAAGTCGTTATCCCTATCTTTAATCAATCTAGAGTTTGGGGAGTTTTAGATGTTGATTCACCGATTATAAATCGGTTTGATCAAAACTTAGTGGGATTTTTACATCAATTCACCCTAACATTAACAAATTTTATTGACTTTAACAACCCATTATTATAAAATGAATGAGTGGAGAAAAGCAAGCCTTTTAAAGCTTTATAAATATCCCTTCATCAAAAGGATGAATCAAGTAACTTTCATGCTTTAAAGTGAACGAGATTTGAGGATTATATAAAACTAAAAGAAGGTGACTTTACCCAAAATATAAAAGGAGGTAAATTCAGTATGTCTCGTTATACCGGTCCAACATGGAAAGTATCAAGACGCTTAGGTTTTTCAACCTTAGAATCAGGAATCGAACTTAAAAAAAGACCTTATGCCCCAGGGCAACACGGTCAAAGAAGAGCTAAAATTTCTGACTATGGTTTACAGTTAATGGAAAAACAAAAAGTACGTTTCTTATATGGTGTATCTGAAAAACAATTTAAGAAAACATTCAATGAATCAGCAAAGCTTGCTGGTAAACAAGGTGAAAACTTCTTAAAATTGTTAGAATCTAGATTAGATAACGTAGTTTATCGTTTAGGTTATGCCAGAACAAGAAGACAAGCAAGACAACTAGTCAATCATGGTCATTTCTTAGTTGATGGTAAAAAGGTAAATATTCCTTCCTACCGACTAAGCCCTGGTCAAAAAGTTTCTTTAAGAGAAAGAAGTAAAGACTTA
>JBBACV010000091.1:0-5605 GCA_041656835.1 Acholeplasmataceae bacterium
TAACAACTTGTGATACAACAAATGATAAAGTATCATCTAACTTCTTTTGAGCAACATCATGTTGATATTGGCCAACACCAATTGATTTAGGATCAATTTTAACTAATTCAGCTAAAGGATCTTGAAGACGTCTTGCAATTGATACTGCACTTCTTTCTTCTACTGAGTAATCAGGAAACTCTTCACGTGCAACATCACTTGCTGAATAGACCGAAGCTCCAGCTTCTGAGACTATTACATATTTAGCATCCATTTTTTCTTCTTTTAAAACTTTTGAGATAAATTGTTCGGTTTCTCTTGATGCAGTTCCATTTCCGATTGCGATTAGTTCAAATTTATATTTATTATATAAAACTTTAATTTTTAATTGAGCTTTAAATAAGTCATCCGGATCAGGTTTACCACCTTGAGTTTTTTCGTGAGGGTAAATTACATCTTTTTCTAAGACATTTCCGTTTTTATCAATTACCGCTAATTTACAACCCGTTCTAAACGCCGGATCAACTCCTAAGATTATTCTTTCTTTTAAAGGTGGAGTTAATAATAATTTTGATAAATTATCAGAAAAAACTTCAATTGCTTGGTCTTCGGCTGTTTCACTTAACTGACTTCTTATTTCGCGTTCAATTGACGGATAGATTAATCTTTTTAATGAATCGGCAATTGCCTCTTCTAAATAAGTGGTTGCTTCTGAGGGTTTTGTAATGACTTCTTTTTTTAAATATTCTTCCATTGCATCAAAAGTACCTTCTAATTTTACGTTAATAACTTTTTCTGATTCAGCACGGTTAATTGCAAGTATTTGATGGGGTTTTACCCTTTTAATTGGTTGAGAATATTCATAGTAAAGTTCATATACCCCTCTTTCATCTAACTTTTTAGCATCTTTTCTAGCGGCAGTATTAATAAGGCCATTATTATATAAGTAATCCCTTAAAAATTTACGATAATTTGCATCATCTGAAACTTTTTCAGCAACAATATATTTTGCTCCTTCTATCGCTTCATCGGTTGTTTTTACTTCCTCTGTTATATATTTATTGGCTTCTTCTAAAATATCAGTTTCTGGGAAACTAAGTAGAAACTCTGCTAAAGGCTCTAACCCTTTGGCAATCGCTTCGGTTGCTTTGGTTTTTTTCTTTTCTTTATATGGACGATATAAGTCTTCTACTTCAACTAATTTGGTTGCCTTTAAGATTTCAGCTCTTAATTCATCAGTCATCATTTCTTTCTCTTCGATTAATCTGATAACGTCTTCTTTTCTTTTTAGTAAGTTTTCAGCATAGACAAATACTTGGTTTATATTAAATATTTGTTCTTCATCCATTCCACCAGTTAATTCTTTACGGTATCTTGCGATAAAAGGAATGGTGGCTCCTTCTTTTAATAAATCTAAAACTACAGAAACTTTATCTCTTGGTAATTTTAAATCTAAAGATACATCTTTTATGAGTTGTTCGTTCAAAATGTCTCCTCCTTATACATAAGTTTAGGGGATAAAATCCCCTAAATTTTAATTTTCTAAATCTTCTAAAATTTCATTTAATTTGGTGATTGCTGATGGATTTTTATCAGCTGCTTTCCATGGTCCAAACCAGTTTAAGTCCTCACCATTATGAATTTCTAATAAAGCTGGGAAGTTTCTAGAACTTGCTTGTCCTGATGAAGTGTCAATTAAATCACTCCATCCTTCATTTGCTTGATTTGAAACATCTAAGAAAAATAAAGCCGTGTTATCATCTAATAAATAATAAACATATTCTTCATCTTCATCTAGATCTGCGACTGTTAAAGTTTTTTCAATCTTTTTCTTCATTAATGAATCTACAATATTTAAAGCTTGTTCTTGTCTATCCTGGGTTCCTTCACTATGGTCTTTAATATTGTTTTCGTTAAATAATAAAACATAAACATATTGATATTCATCTAATGCATCTTTGAAAGCTTCACTAGTAATATTTTCAAAGTTTTCATGGTTGTTTACTTTTTCAACATCAGATACTAAAACATAATTGTTTTCATCGTATCTTGATTTAATAACTGGTGTTTTATCACCTATAATCGCATCAACTACAAAGTAGGTTACAACTCCTAGAAAAGCGATTGCCATTAACATTAAAACAATTTTGAAAAATAGTTCACCTTTTTCAGATTCTTCTTTAATTCCAGTTAATCCTTCTTGAACAACTGGTTTTTCTTCTTTTGTTACTCTTGCCATTTTTACACATCCTTAATATAAATTTACCATTTTCATTATAGCAAATATTTGAAAAAATTGTTAGTTTATTTAAATTCTAAAACTACAAATGCTACTGCGTCACTGTTTGTGTGACTTATTGTGATATGAGTAGTATATTCTTTTGTATATTTAGATAATAAATAAGGAGAACCATCATTATTATTTAAAAAACTAAAATCTTTAAAAGTAGCATCTTTTAATTCATCTTTGAAACATTTGAATAATGCCTCTTTAGCAGCGAATCTTCCACCTAAATAAGTAAGTTTTCTTGATTCATGGTTAATTTTAAAATATTCCTTTACTTCTTCATCACTTAGAATTCGGTCTTTAAATCTTTCTAGTCCAATCTTTTTAATTCGGTCTAATTTAACAATATCAACACCTATTCCTTTAATCATAATTAATTTTCCTCCAAATTATTGGCAATTTCTTTAATTTTAATAAACCGGTGATTTAATCCTGACTTAGATATTTTTTCATTATATTCTTCTTCATATAATAAAACCAACTCATTTAAAGTAGCTAGAGGATTTTTCCTTCTAAGTTTAGCAACCATATATAACTTATCCGTCATTTTTTCTTTATGATTTTCAATTATTTTTATATTTCTTAGTTGCTCATTAGCGGCATTTAAAGCCTTTTTCTCATTAGCTATCTCACAGTTTAATACTCGGTTAATTGAGTTGTTAAAATCTCTTTTTATTCTAATATCCTCAAACAAATAAACCATCTCAAAAGCCCCAATTAATCTTAAAAAATCCTCAATTTTACTAACTTCTTTAATATAACAAATAACACCATTTCGTCTGGTTGTTAATTTAGCATTTAAATCAAAATAATTCATTAACTTTAAAACTCTAAGAATAGCTTTTTTATTTTCTGAATATATTTCTAAATGATATTCACTTCTTTTAGGATCATTAACTGATCCTGATGTTAAAAAAGCTCCTCTTAAGTATGCTTTTTTATCTTCATCAGTTAATGTTAGTAAATATGTATTATCTGTTTCTGATAAAATACTATGTTCCAATATAATCGCATCCAAATCATCAGTGATACCTAATTCAATTTGAAAACCACGATTAAAGTTTCCTTGTCTTTTAGTTAACATTGTATTACCAATGTCATAATTTTTTTTAAGCAGAGTTAAAAACCGTCTAGCGATTGTCGGATTATTAGTTTTAAACCATAATGATTTTTGATTTTTACTTATTTGAAATTCAGTTCCTAATTCAATCATCGCTGAGATTTCAGCAATTTCTTCTGATTTACTTAATGTAAGGTGACTTAATTCTTCTTTAACTCTTTTAGCGTAACTCAAATTTTTCTCCTAAACAATATATAATAACTTATCTAAACTATCAATAATATAATCAGGTTTTTCTTTTAATAATTCATGATAACTAATCGAATAACTTACTCCAATAAATGTTACATTGGCTTCTTTAGCTGATAAAACATCATTTGGATGATCCCCAACATAATAAGCAAAGTGACTATCTATTTTAAGTAATGATAAGGCGTGATGGATTGGTTCTGGATGTGGTTTATGATTATTGACATTATCACTTCCTACAATAATATCAACAAAGTCTAATAAATCATTATCTCTTAATCCTTTTTCAACCATTAATTTAATTTTCGAGGAAACAACTCCTATTAAAAATCCATTTTCTTTTAAAGTCTTTAAGGTTTCATAAGCATGCGGAAAAGTTTTTGAAATAGCTCTATCATCTCCATGTGCGACTTCTTTATAATAATCAATCATTTTATTAACTTTTTTAGGATCTTTTTCAAGGTTTGAAAAACTTTGATTTAATGTCGGACCAAAAAAAGGCTTTAAATCTTCATCACTAAAGATTTTACCTGGATAAAATCTTTTAAAGGTTTTCCTTAAATTGTTATAAATATCATCTTTAGTATCAAGTAAAGTACCATCTAAATCAAAAAGCACTATTTTTTTACCGTAATCTTTATAGCTACCTAAGTCTTTAAAGTATATTCTTTTTAAAATAAAGACTAAAAGACCAGCAACTATTAATAACACTGAAGTAGCAATTGACACTGGAATCCCAAAAGCCATAAGTGGCTCATCAACGCCACTTAAAAGTCTTAGCGATTCAGTAGGGATTCTTCCAATCCCGTACCATACTAAATAAAGAGCTAATAAATCTCCTAGTTTAAAATTCTTTTTATTTCTTAAAAATAACATTAAAATGAGACCTATTAAATTCCATATACTTTCATAAAGAAAGGTTGGATGTCTAAACTCATTATTAATTAACATTTGTTTAGAAATAAAGTTTGGTAACCAATTTAAATTATCAACAACGGGACCATATAGTTCTTGGTTCATAAAGTTTCCCCAACGGCCCAAGGTTTGGCCAATTAAAAATCCTGGGGCAACCACATCTAAAATAAAGAAATAATTAACCTTTTTTATTTTTGCAAACAAGATAATTCCTAAAAAAGTAACAATCACTGCTCCGTGAATTCCAAGCCCTCCTTCAGTGATATCTAACATTCTTAAAAAATTTCCTTGATAACTATCTAAATTAAATAATACATACCAAAGTCTAGCTCCAACAATTGAAAGGGGAACAAATATTAATAAACCATCCCATAAAATATCAGGATCAAGTCCTGCATTAACAAACTCTGAATAAGAAATTAAGGTTCCAAAAATAATTCCAGTTAAGATAAAGACTGCATACCATGCAACTTCAAAGTCTCCAATTCTAATTGCGATTTTATCATATGGTGCAGTCCCTCTAGTCGCAATTAAAACTAAAATTAAAAAGACTAATAATAATCCTCCGTATAATATTAAATTACGATATTTATTAAAAAAATTACTATTCATCGTTTTCTCCATTCCCGCTCGCTAATTTATCAACTTTTTCAATTAAATCTAAAGCGGCATTATATCCTAAAAACTTTAACTTTTCATTCATCGCTGCTGATTCAACTAACGTTGCATTATTTCTTCCTGGTAAAATTGGAATAATAACTCGTGGTAGTGTAGTCCCAAACACATCAAAGTGTTCACCCGAAACACCTAAACGGTCATAAGCTTTTTTATTATTCCACTCTTCAAGTTCAATAACTAGTCTCACCTTTTTATTTTCCCGGTATGATCCGGCTCCAAACATTTGCATGACATTAACAATCCCAATCCCTCTAATTTCTAAAAAACCTTTTAAGACATTAGGGGCTTCACCGATAATAATACCAGGAGCAGCTTCATAAACATCAACTCTATCATCAGCAATTAAAATATGACCTCTTTTAACTAATTCTAAAGCTGTTTCTGATTTACCGATTCCGCTTTTACCAATAATTAAGGTCCCCATCCCATGAATATCA